>JARDZH010000024.1 GCA_029240955.1 Pseudomonas sp.
CATCGCATCGATGACCAGGGCGAGATAGCAGCGGCGACGCCGGATCAGGCGATCTACCTGGATATCTTTGCCCGCACGTTCTGGATGGGGCTGGTGATTACCGTCATCTGCCTGGTGCTCGCGTATCCGCTGGCGTATCTGTTGGCGAGTTTGCCGGCGCGGCAAAGCAACCTGCTGATGATTCTCGTGCTGCTGCCATTCTGGACGTCGATTCTGGTGCGGGTCGCCGCGTGGATCGTGCTGTTGCAGTCGAGCGGGCTGATCAATAGCGCGATGCTGGCGATGGGCATCATCGACAAGCCCATCGAACTGGTCTTCAACCGGGTCGGCGTGTATATCGCGATGGTGCACATCATGCTGCCGTTCATGATTCTGCCGATCTACAGCGTGATGAAGAACATTTCGCCAAGCTACATGCGCGCGGCGATTTCTCTGGGTTGTCACCCGTTCGCCAGTTTCTGGCGAGTGTATTTCCCGCAGACGTACGCGGGGATCGGCGCCGGCTGCCTGCTGGTGTTCATCCTGTCCATCGGTTACTACATCACGCCTGCGCTGTTGGGCAGCCCGAACGATCAGATGGTCAGCTATTTCGTGGCGTTCTACACCAACACGAGCATCAACTGGGGCATGGCGACTGCGCTGGGCGGCCTGTTATTGCTGGCAACTGTGGTGCTGTATCTGATCTACAGCTGGCTGGTTGGCGCCAATCGCATGCGTCTGAGCTGAGGAGAGTCGCCATGTCGAGCCCATACCGGTCACCGGTCGAGCGCATCTGGTATTACGTGCTACGCATCTTCTGTGGGTTGTTGCTGCTGTTTCTGGTGCTGCCGGTGCTGGTGATCATCCCGCTGTCGTTCAACTCCAGCAGCTTTCTGGTCTACCCGCTGCAGGGCTTTTCGCTGCAGTGGTACGAAAACTTCTTTTCGTCGGCGGAGTGGATGCGCGCGCTGAAGAACAGCCTGATCGTGGCGCCGGCCTCTACGGTTCTGGCCATGTTCTTCGGCACGCTGGCGGCGATCGGGCTGACGCGGGGCAGCTTTCCCGGCAAGGCGCTGGTGATGGCGCTGGTGATTTCGCCGATGGTGGTGCCGGTGGTGATCATTGGCGTCGCCAGTTATCTATTCTTCGCGCCGCTTGGCCTGGGCAACAGTTACACCGCGCTGATTCTGGTGCATGCAGTGCTGGGCGTGCCGTTTGTGATCATCACTGTGTCGGCCACGTTGCAGGGTTTCAACCAGAATCTGGTACGTGCCGCCGCCAGTCTCGGCGCTTCGCCGCTGACCACCTTTCGCCGAGTGACCTTGCCCTTGATCGCGCCCGGCGTGATTTCGGGTGCGCTGTTCGCGTTTGCTACGTCGTTTGATGAAGTGGTGGTGACCCTTTTTCTGGCAGGCCCGGAACAGGCAACGCTGCCTCGACAGATGTTTAGCGGAATTCGCGAAAACCTCAGCCCGACCATCGCCGCGGCTGCCACCTTGCTGATCGCCTTTTCAGTGGCATTGCTGCTGGTACTGGAGTGGCTACGCGGGCGGAGTGAGAAGCTGAGGACACAGGCTGCCGGTGCATAGCACGCCTATATGGGTCAGGCGCTAGTGCTGTGACACACACTCGACCTGTGGGAGGGAGCGAAGCTCGCGATGTGGTTGAGCTGTCATGCACCGCTGTCGCGAGCTGGCGCTCCCTCCCACAGGGCGTGCGCTGCATAGCATCCGTGAAACCTTGCCGCTGGCGTCTACGTTTCCCGGAGCGTTGGAGTACAATGCGCGCCACCGTGATTCCGCTCAAACAGGTGCGCCATGCAGCCCTTCGTTATTGCTCCATCGATCCTCTCCGCTGACTTCGCCCGGCTGGGCGAGGAAGTCGACAACGTCCTGGCCGCTGGCGCCGACTTCGTCCACTTCGACGTCATGGACAATCACTACGTCCCGAACCTGACCATTGGCCCGATGGTATGCAGCGCCCTGCGCAAGTACGGCGTCACTGCACCGATCGACGTGCACCTGATGGTCAGCCCGGTGGACCGCATCATCGGCGATTTCGTCGAGGCTGGCGCGACCTACATCACGTTCCACCCCGAAGCGACGCAGCACATCGACCGCTCGCTGCAACTGATCCGCGAAGCCGGCTGCAAGTCCGGCCTGGTGTTCAATCCGGCAACCCCCTTGAACCTGCTCGAATACGTTATGGACAAGGTCGACATGATCCTGCTCATGAGCGTCAACCCAGGCTTTGGCGGTCAGAAGTTCATCCCCGGTACGCTCAACAAACTGCGCGAAGCGCGCGCCCTGATCGACGCATCGGGCCGCGATATCCGTCTGGAAATCGATGGCGGCGTGAACGTCAACAACATCCGTGAAATCGCTGCTGCAGGTGCGGATACCTTCGTGGCCGGCTCCGCGATCTTCAATGCGCCCGACTATCAGGAAGTGATCCAGAAGATGCGTTCCGAACTGGCTGCCGCTCGCGCATGAGTGGCTTCGAGCAGCTGTTCGCGGGCAAGCTGCCCAGGCTGATCATGTTCGATCTGGACGGCACGCTGGTGGATTCGGTGCCGGACCTGGCCGTTGCCGTGGACAAGATGCTGGTCCAGCTCGGCCGTCCGAAAGCGGGGCTCGATGCAGTTCGACAGTGGGTGGGCAACGGCGCGCCGGTGCTGGTTCGTCGCGCGCTGGCCAACTCCATCGAGCACAGCAGTGTGGATGACACGCTTGCCGAGCAGGCGCTCGAACTGTTCATGAAGGCTTACGCCGAAAAGCACGAGTTCACCGTGGTCTATCCCGGCGTGCGGGAAACGCTGAAGTGGCTGCAGAAGAAGGGCGTTGAAATGGCGCTCATCACCAACAAGCCTGAGCGCTTCGTCGCGCCGCTGCTCGATGAGATGAAGCTGGGCCGCTTCTTCCGCTGGATCGTCGGTGGCGACACGATGCCCCAGAAAAAGCCTGACCCCGCCGCGCTGTTCTTCGTGATGAAGATGGCTGGCGTTCCAGCGTCCCAGTCGCTGTTCGTCGGCGACTCGCGTTCCGATGTTCAGGCCGCCAAGGCGGCTGGCGTGGCATGCGTGGGGCTGAGCTACGGTTACAACCACGGTCGGCCGATCGAGGAAGAATCTCCTGCATTGGTGATCGATGATCTGCGCAAACTGATTCCCGGTTGCCTGGAACAGGACGCTGGGATACTGTTGCCCGACATTGAACGTCCCTCCCGTAGAGATTCCATCGTGGTGGTCACTCGCAAACTCTGGATGAAAGTCATCAAGGCCCTGGCCCGCTGGCGTTGGCGCGCCTGACTTGATTCCGGCCGCACGCCGGCCCTGTTTGCCTGACTGACGTATTTACCTCACACCACGAGGCTCATGATGAATCGCGAAGAATTCCTGCGTTTGGCCGCTGAAGGCTATAACCGCATCCCGCTTGCTTACGAAACCCTGGCCGACTTCGACACGCCGTTGTCGATCTACCTGAAACTGGCTGATCAACCCAACTCCTACCTGCTCGAATCTGTGCAGGGCGGCGAGAAGTGGGGGCGTTATTCGATCATTGGGCTGCCGTGCCGAACCGTGCTGCGGGTTCACGGCCATCACGTCAGCATCACGCGGGACGGCGTCGAAATCGAAAGCCATGATGTCGAAGACCCACTGGCCTTCGTCGAAGCGTTCAAGGCGCGCTACAACGTGCCAACCGTTGCCGGTTTGCCGCGCTTCAACGGCGGACTGGTCGGTTACTTCGGCTATGACTGCGTGCGCTATGTCGAAAAACGTCTGGCGAACTGTCCCAATCCTGATCCGCTCGGTGTTCCGGACATTCTCCTGATGGTGTCCGACGCCGTGGTGGTGTTCGACAACCTGGCGGGCAAGATGCACGCCATCGTGCTGGTCGATCCGGCCCAGGACGACGCTTTCGAAGGCGGTCGTGCGCAGCTCGAAGCCTTGATGAACACGCTGCGCCAGCCGATCACGCCGCGACGCGGGCTGGATCTGACTCGGCCACCGGCGGCTGATCCGGTGTTCCGTTCCAGCTTCACTCAGGATGACTACAAGGCAGCGGTCGATACGATCAAGCAGTACATCCTGGCGGGCGACGTGATGCAGGTCGTGCCGTCGCAGCGCATGTCGATCGACTTCAAGGCCGCGCCTATCGATCTGTACCGTGCGCTGCGCTGCTTCAACCCTACGCCGTACATGTACTTCTTCAATTTCGGTGATTTCCACGTAGTGGGCAGTTCACCGGAAGTGCTGGTGCGGGTGGAGGACAACCTGGTGACGGTGCGTCCTATTGCCGGCACACGCCCGCGCGGTGCCAACGAAGAAGCGGATCTGGCGCTGGAGCAGGATCTGCTGTCGGACGACAAGGAAATCGCCGAGCACCTGATGCTCATCGACCTTGGCCGCAACGACACTGGTCGGGTCTCGGAAATCGGCACGGTCCGGTTGACGGAAAAGATGGTCATCGAGCGTTATTCCAACGTGATGCATATCGTCTCCAACGTCACTGGCCAGCTGAAGAGCGGGCTGACTGCGATGGACGCGCTGCGCGCTATTTTGCCGGCGGGCACTTTGTCCGGCGCGCCGAAGATCCGCGCCATGGAGATCATCGACGAGCTGGAGCCGGTCAAGCGCGGCGTCTATGGCGGCGCGGTGGGGTACATGGCCTGGAACGGTAATATGGATACTGCCATTGCGATCCGTACCGCAGTGATCAAGAACGGTGAACTGCACGTACAGGCCGGTGGCGGCATCGTGGCCGATTCGGTGCCTGACCTGGAGTGGGAAGAAACGCTCAACAAGCGCCGCGCCATGTTCCGCGCCGTAGCGCTGGCGGAGCAGACCAGCGAAGGGTGATCTGACACTGCAAACCGTAGGAGCGCGCTTGCCCGCGACCCGCCGCGGCGCGGTCTTCCAGACTGACCGCGTCGTCGTCTGTCGCGAGCTTCGCTCCCTCCCACAGTGTCAGCATCTGAATCATAGGAGTGCTCGTGTCTGTGCGCTGGATTGGAGTGCGGCATTGCCCTGTGGGAGGGAGCGCCAGCTCGCGATGTAGACAGCGCGGTCTTCCAGACTGACCGCGCCGTTGTCTGTCGCGAGCTTCGCTCCCTCCCACTGTGGAATCTGCAGGCACCCCCCTCAAAAATCCAGACTCAACGCGACGCTCGCCCCTTGATGCGTCATGTCGTCGTTCTTGCGCCAGTTGTAATGGGCCCGCAAGGTCAGATCCTGGGTCAGTTGCTGGCTGAATCCCAGGCTGGCGCGGTTCAGGTTGCGTTGTGGCGTATAGCCCGGCAGGGTGAAGTCGATGCTCGGAACGCTGTTGAGCGCCATCGTCACCTGTTGCTGGTCAGTCTCATATTCACGCTCATGCGCAAATTCCCCGAAAACCTGCGTCGATGAGGTCAGCTGAAACTTGCCCTGCAAACCCACGCCGGCTCGGCGCGACTTGCGGGTCTGGTCGCCAAAGGTCAGCGCGGTGGAGCGGCGCCCCTCTTCCGAATAACCGTCTACGTCGATGTGCGCATAATCCGCACTGATAAACGGCGACAAATGCCAGCGACTGCTCGCGCCCGCAAAGTCGAAGCCGATCCGCGCACTGGCGGCCCACAGCTCTCCGTCGGTATCGCCTTTCTCCTGACCTTCGCCAGCGCCCAGCGCGAATTTGCGCTCGGCATTCTCAAAGTCCAGTTTGCCGCCGGAAGCGGACAGGTCGCCCCACCAGTGGTTGGCTTGATACTGCAGAAAGACGGTTCCGATATAGCCGTTGAGCTTGTAGTCCGAATCCTTGGGGCCGGCTTCAAGGTCTTGCCGATAGGCGCCTGCCACCAGACCGGTCCGCCAGTGTTCCGCAAAGCGCCAACTGCCGCCGATCGTGAGGCTGTAGCCGCGGCCTTCGGCGTCCGCTGAGTAGTCGCCGGCATCGAAGTCAGTCCGTTGCCCACCGGCCGACAGAATCGTCCGCCATTGCCCGACACCCTGCCAGTTGCCCCAGTCACTGAGCCACTGGCCGCGCAGTTCGTCCTGATGACTACGCAGCGCGGTATTGCCCATTTCCGGCAGCAGTGTGATTTCCCAAGGGGCCGCCAGCAGCGAGTAGGCGTAATCGGCAAGCAGTCGCTGCCCGCCTGCCGTCGGATGCACGCGGTCATTGAAGAACAAGCGGGTCGGGTCCGGCGTGGCGCTGTTCAGGCCATAGGTCGCGTTCTCGTCGCAGTTGTCGCCACTGAAACACGTCCCGACCAGGTCCTCATCTGCCGCAAAGCCGAAGCGGGCCGGATCGGCAAGTGTCTCGGAAATCAGCAGCGGGATGTTCAACGGGATGATCTGCGCATTGATGCCTTCAAGGCGATCAATCAATTGCTCGTTGAATTCTTCGCTGAGTCTGGACGTGATGGATTCCAGGGGCGTGCCGCTCAGCGCGGGAGTCTGGCCAATGTCCGGAAGCATCCACACCGCGATATACCGAGCGCCAGCCTGCTGCAGTACTTGCACGCTGTCGGCCAGCTGGTCGGCAGCGTCTTCAGCGTCGCCGCCGCTGAGCACACGCCCTTGCAGAAAGTCATTGCCCCCGCCAGTCAGGTAATACAGCGCGTTCGGGTCGGCGCGAAAATTGTTGGTCGGCAAATAGCCGGGACGAGTGCGCAGGACGTCGCCGGAACCGCTGGTGTCCGGCGTGACCACTTGTGACTCGGACGTGATCGCATCGTAGATCTGGTCCGTACGGTCGCCGCCTACTGCCCAGTTGTTGCCGTCAGGTACGCCAAGCGCGGCATTAACCGGCGACGTGGACGCATTGAGGTCGGCAGCATTGATGTTCAGCAGTCGGCCCAGCAGGGTAGAGGAGTTGGGGCCGATCACTTCGCCGCTGCCTTCCCGATAAGTCGGGCCCACGCGGTTGGTGAAGCGCAACGTGGCGCCGGGCGGCCCGTCTTCGTCCGGGAATTGCCCGGCGTCTGCCAGGCTGTCACCGAAGACCACCATGGTTGAATAAGGGGATGGGGCTGCCTGCGCACCGGCACACGCCAGGGTCAGCAAGCAGGCCGCGAACGGCACTCGCAATGATGAACGGATCATGAGAGATGTCCTTGGGTTTTTTATTCTCTCAGGGAACCGTAGCAAGCCTGCTCATCACCGCCAGCGCTGACGGCTTCGCTTCCCGAAGTTACCGCCCAATGGTGCGTCGCTCATCGCTTTGCCTTGTCGAAGACCGATTGACGCAGTAACAGGCCGTTTTCTCAAGCTATTCGCATGAGCAACGGGTTCAAAATGTGCAGTGATATTGCGCCATACCCCTCGGTACGCTACTGTGCCGAAACGTACGAACGAGACCCTCCCCGTGACGATTGTCAGCAAACTCTTGATGCGCGTTATCAAGGCCCACGCCCGCTGGCGTTGGCGCGCCTGACTATTTCCCCGCCGGCCCTGCCGGACCAGTACCTGTATGCCTTCAACCTGCTTTTCGCACTGCACTGTACAAAACGGCGCAGCCCGGCCCTGCGCTAGGGCGCAAGCAGGTAAAGAAAATCCGGAAGGCGTGATGAGTGTCAGTGAATTCAAAAGGTTGATAGCAAAATGCTGCTGATGATCGACAACTACGACTCCTTTACTTACAACGTCGTGCAATACCTTGGCGAGCTGGGCGCGGACGTCAAAGTCATCCGCAACGACGAGCTGACGATTGCCGAGATCGAAGCCCTGAACCCAGAGCGTATCGTGGTCTCTCCCGGCCCTTGCACGCCGAACGAAGCGGGCGTCTCGCTCGAAGTCATTTCCCACTTTGCCGGCAAGCTGCCGATTCTCGGCGTTTGCCTGGGCCACCAGTCCATCGGTCAGGCGTTCGGCGGCGACGTAGTGCGCGCGCGCCAGGTGATGCACGGCAAGACCAGCCCGGTCGTCCATGAAGACCACGGCGTATTCGAGGGCTTGAACCATCCGCTGGTCGTGACCCGCTATCACTCGCTGGTGGTCAAGCAGGACACTCTGCCCGATTGCCTGGAAGTCACCGCATGGACCGCGCGCGAAGACGGTTCGGTCGACGAGATCATGGGCTTGCGTCACAAGACCCTGAACGTCGAGGGCGTGCAATTCCACCCCGAATCGATCCTGACCGAGCAGGGCCACGAGTTGTTCGCCAACTTCCTCAAGCAGACCGGCGGCACTCGTCAGGGTTAAGGACTTTTATGAATACGCCTATGAACATCAAGACCGCGCTCGACCGTGTGGTCAACCAGCTTGACCTGACCACTGCCGAGATGCAGGACGTCATGCGCGAGATCATGACCGGCCAATGCAGCGAAGCGCAGATCGGCGCGTTTCTGATGGGCATGCGCATGAAAAGCGAAACCATCGACGAAATCGTCGGCGCGGTTTCTGTGATGCGCGAACTGGCCGATCAGGTCCAGCTCAACACGCTGGATGGCGTGGTCGATATCGTCGGCACAGGCGGTGACGGCGCCAACATCTTCAACGTGTCCACGGCCTCAGCGTTCGTGATTTCCGCTGCCGGATGCACAGTTGCAAAGCATGGCAACCGTGCAGTATCGGGCAAAAGCGGCAGTGCTGACCTGCTCGAAGCGGCCGGCGTGTACTTGAACCTGACACCGGTACAGGTGGCTCGCTGCATCGACAGCGTGGGCATCGGCTTCATGTTTGCCCAGTCCCACCATAGCGCGATGAAGTATGCCGCCGGCCCACGTCGCGACCTGGGGCTTCGTACCCTGTTCAACATGCTAGGCCCGCTCACCAATCCGGCCGGCGTACGCCATCAGGTTGTCGGCGTGTTCAATCAGGCGCTTTGCCGCCCGCTGGCTGAAGTGCTGCAGCGCCTGGGCAGCAAGCATGTACTCGTCGTTCATTCGCAGGACGGGCTGGATGAATTCAGTCTCGCTGCACCGACCTTCGTCGCTGAACTCAAGAACGGTGAAGTGACCGAGTATTGGGTTCAGCCGGAAGACCTCGGTATGAAGAGCCAGAGCCTTTATGGCCTGGCAGTGACAAGCCCGGCTGCGTCGCTGGAGCTGATCCGTGGCGCATTGGGCCGTCGCAAGACCGAGAACGGCCAGAAAGCGGCCGAGATGATTGTGCTCAACGCGGGCGCTGCGCTCTACGCGGCCGATCACGCGTCCAGCCTCAAGGAAGGCGTAGCGCTTGCGCATGATTCGTTGCACACCGGTCTTGCCCGGGAAAAGCTGGAGGAATTAGGCGCCTTCACGGCGGTATTCAAGCAGGAGAACGAAGCATGAGCGTCCCGACCGTATTGGAAAAGATCCTCGCCCGTAAGGCCGAGGAGGTTGCGGCGCGTCGCGCTGTCGTCAGTTTGTCCGAATTGGAGCAACGCGCCGCTGGCGCCGATGCACCGCGCGGTTTTGCCAGTGCGCTTATCGAGCAGGCCAGGCTCAAGCAGCCTGCGGTGATTGCCGAGATCAAGAAGGCCTCGCCGAGCAAAGGCGTGATTCGTGAGAATTTTCTGCCTGCCGAGATCGCCAAGAGTTATCAGGCCGGCGGCGCGACCTGTCTGTCGGTGCTGACCGACATCGATTTCTTCCAGGGTGCCGACGAATACCTGCAACAGGCGCGTGCCGCCTGCAAACTGCCGGTCATTCGCAAGGATTTCATGATCGAACCTTATCAGGTCGTTGAAGCCCGTGCGCTGGGTGCCGACTGTATTCTGCTGATCGTCGCTGCGCTGGATGACGTGAAGATGGCCGAACTCGCGTCGGTCGCCAAAGACGTGGGTCTGGATGTGTTGGTGGAAGTGCATGACGGCGACGAGCTGGACCGCGCGCTCAAGACCCTCGACACGCCACTGGTGGGCGTCAACAACCGCAACCTCCACACCTTCGACGTCAGCCTGGAAACCACGCTGGATCTGCTGCCACGCATCCCGCGTGATCGTCTGGTAATCACCGAGAGCGGCATCCTCAATCGTGCCGATGTCGAGTTGATGGAAATCAGCGACGTGTATTCGTTCCTGGTGGGCGAAGCCTTCATGCGTGCCGAGCAACCGGGAGCCGAACTGCAACGGCTGTTCTTTCCCGAGCGCGGACCTGTCGTCAGCGCAACGCCACTGGATTGAGGCTGAACCGCCATGGCCGAGCCGATCGTCGAGCTGTGCGTAGAGAAAGGTCTTCAGGCTGAACAGGACCTGATGGCTTCGGTCTGCGCCGGCGATGCCGAACACGGGTTGCTGTTCTGGCGGCCCACTGATCGCGCGCTGGTGATGCCGCGCCGGATGAGTCGCTTGCCTGGCTTCATCGAGGCCAGCGAAACACTGGCGGACAGCGGCTGGCCGATCCTGCTGCGGGAAACAGGCGGCGAGCCGGTTCCGCAGTCGTCGGCGACGGTCAACATTGCTCTCGTATACGCGCAGCCGGCCAGCGA
>JARDZH010000025.1 GCA_029240955.1 Pseudomonas sp.
GCCCAGGATGAAGTGAAGCAACGCTATCTCGGGGCTCGGGACCAACAACAGGACAGCGTCTCCAACGCCACGCGTACCTTGCAGGAACTGCTGGCCAGCAGCGGCTTTTTAAGTCGCCCCGCCGAGTTGCTGGGCAGTGACGGCTACGGTCTGCCGCAAGCGGGAGAATGGACACGCCTGGAGGCAGAAAGCAGCCAGCGCCAGAAACAGCTGAAACGGCTCACCGGCGATCTGGACAAAGAAGTACGCGCGCTGCTGGAGCCTGCCCGCGCCAAGGAAATTGCTGCCAACGAGGCCAACCTGAAACAGGTCGGTGAGCACCTGCGAACACTGCACAAAGCGGCGGGCGGGCTGCAGTTGCCCTGATCAGCATCGCGGCTGCGCTCCTACGAGAATGCGCCGCGCTTGTGCTTGTGGGAGTGGCTTCAGCCGCGAAGAGGTTGTATCAGGTTGGTTTGTCTGCCGCTTTTTTCTTGCGGGGCTTGAGATACTTGGTCAGGCCCTGGAACCAGATCACCAGCGCTGGGTTGCCCTTGATCTGGATGTCCTTGTCCTGAATACCCTTCATGAAGGCCAGTTGCTTGTTGCCTGCCTGCATCGTGGCGAAGCCGTAGGCCGCGTCGCGAAAGGAAATGGCAAAAGCCGGCTCGGCGACTTTGCCGCCTGCGCTGCGTACCCGATCCCCGCTGACGATGTAGTGGCGCGCGACCTTGCCATCCGTTGTCTGTAGTTGGAAGGTGAGATCCTTCCCTGCCAGCTGCTTTTGAAAGTCGGGATTGTTACGACTGGCTCGGGCCATCAGCAGCCCCAGCATCCAGAGAAGAAATCGAAACTTCATACGCACTGCCTCACGAGCATTTTGTAGGACCGCTCGACATGACCGGTGCAGCAGTGTAACGGTAATTAGCCAGAAAACCTGTAGGACAAAGAAGGCTTTCGACGACGTTCAGTACATGTACTAAGACGCAACGCTGCCCCGCGAGGAGCAGCGCGCAACAGTGTTTACTGAATGCTGTTGATGCTGCCTTTATTGCCGGTGACTTTGACGCTCACCTTTTTGAACACGAAATAGTCTTGAACGCTCACTTCATAACGCGGCGCTACGATCAGGTCCGCACCAGACGATTTGACCGCCTTGTAGGCAGCAGCCGCTTTTGTGGTCGAGACCGGATCGGGGATCGGCAACGCCAGTCCACCGCCACCGCCACTTGCTCCGCCGCCATAAGCCACGCCGTCAGCGAACTGGCTGTCGCCACCGAAGGCGAAGAAGTTGAACAGGATGTTTGTCGAGGACTCGCCAGTGATCGTGCCGCCGACCTTAACGTCCGCTTTCAGGTCAGTCTTGACCGTGCTGTCCAGCGCCGCAGCAGGCTGGCTCACGTTATAACTCACACAGCCGCTGGTGGTAGCGATCAGTGTTGCGACCGCCGCGCAGATCCATAGCTTTTTCATTCGTAGCTTCCCAGATGTAGTTTTATGAGGTGCAGCAGGGGCGCGACTTTAAGGGAATCGGCTACGTGAAGAAGTCAGGAAAATCTGCTGTGAAGTGCGGTAAATAAACACTACCAAGTAGGAAATTTTCCCCGCCTCGAAACGGCGGGAAGAAGGCTCAGCGCTTCAGGGCGCAACGCGACCGACATTGAAAAACGGGCACCTACCTGACCGGTGTGCCCGTTTTCTGCATTCCTGACTCCGGGCAAGGCCCGGCAGGTATCAAGGATTCACGCTGTCTTTGAGCGCTTTGCCTGGTTTGAAGGCCACGGTGTTGCTAGCCTTGATCTTGACCGGCTCACCGGTTTGCGGGTTCTTGCCGGTGCGGGCGCCGCGGTGGCGCTGCAGGAAGGTGCCGAAACCAACCAGCGTCACACTGTCCTTTCGGTGCAGTGCGTTGGTGATTTCTTCAAGGACGGCGTTGAGGACGCGGTTGGACTGTTCTTTGGTGAGGTCCGCCTTTTCAGCAATGGCGGCTGCTAGATCTGGTTTACGCATATGAAGCCTCTTTACGGTTTTTGTTTTTATGTGTCCCGCGCCGCTATCGATACGGCAACAAGGCACCGCAACGGCTCTACGTTGCGGCAGTCGTGGACGAGGATGGCATGCCGTCGAAGCCCGCGCCAGTACATGCGGCGGGATATTCCGAAGAAAAGAGCGGCCTATCCGACAAAATGAACGGAAATCAGCTCAGCAGTGCGGGCAGCGCCTTGTTCAGCGCAAGTTTTTGCATAACGGCGGCACCGGTCAGCGCGTAGCCGAGCAGTTCACCTTGGGGATCATGGCAGAGCGCCGTGATATCCAGCCCTTGCCCTTCGACGCTCCAGGTTCCGTTCGCGCCCCGTGGTGGCGGGGAAACCACCAGCGGGCAGGCCGGCGTTTTGACGGTGATGGGCATCGGGCCGTATTTGACCTGCGTGGGCGTTCCGGCCAGCGTCTGAGCCAGGGCGCGGGCGCAGGACATCAGCGGCATCACGTACAGCAGATTCAGTCCGTCGACTTCTGCACAATCTCCGAGCGCATGAATGTTGGCGTGGGAAGTGCGCAGGTAGCGATCTACCTGAATGCCGCGCCCGATCAACAGCCCCGCTGCGGCCGCCAGTTCGACTCGCGGACGCAGCCCGATCGCCGACACGACCAGATCACACGCGATGATCTGCCCGTCCGAAAGGTGCGCTTCAAGTTCTTCACCCGCGCGCTCCAGCCGGGTCAGGACCGGACCCAGATGAAACCGCGCACCCAGTTCTTCCAGCCCGGCCTGAACAGCAGTCGCCGCGGCTGGCGGCAGCAACGTCGGCATGACCTGCTCGCACGGCGCTACCAGCTCGACGTGGTACCCGCCGAGCATCAGGTCATTGGCGAACTCGCAGCCGATGAGCCCCGCACCCAGGATCAGAACCCGGCGCTTGCCGTGCGCCGCAGCCCGAAAACGAGCGTAGTCCTGCAGATCGTTGATCGGGAACACCGCATCGCTCGCATCGCCCTGGATGGGCACCTGTATGGTTTCGGCCCCCCAGGCCAGAACCAGGTCGCGGTAGTACACCGCCTCCTCTCCCAGCCAGACGCGCTTGTGACCCGGATCGATGCCGCTGATGCGCGTATGCGTGCGAATCTCGGCCTTCAACTGGTCGGCCATCGCGCCAGGCTCGGCCATGCTCAGACCGTCGGCATCCTTGTTTTTGCCAAAGCCTGTGGACAGCATCGGTTTTGAATAGGATCTGCCGTCATCAGCCGTAATCAGCAACAGCGGCGTGTCGCCGTCCAGCTTGCGAAACTCTCGGGCCAGGTTGTAACCCGCAAGGCCGGTACCGATGATGACGACAGGTGCGCTCATTACTATTCCTAAAGGACGAAGGGATCAGGCGATTTCAATCATTTCGAAGTCGAACTTGCCGACGCCGCAGTCCGGGCAAAGCCAGTCTTCCGGCACGTCTTCCCAGCGAGTGCCCGGCGCAATACCGTCATCCGGCCAGCCATCCGCTTCGTTATAGATCAGGCCACAGACGACACATTGCCACTTCTTCATGATTCGGTTCTCTCGGTAATCTCGGTTATCAAGCAGGTACTGTCTCAGCGGTCGTTTGCCGCCTGAACGGGGTTTGTACTGATCGAAGCGCCCGGATGCAAGTTTGTTGCGTTACCTGCACAAGCCCGGCCGTCGGTCGCCTGCGTCAATCATGTTAAGCTCGCGGCCTCGATGATTGCCGAAAATTGCTTACCGTGACCCAGCAAAATCCAGCATTTGCGTCCCCATTGTGGCTAGAGCAGGAACAGCTGATACAGGCTCCCAGGCAGTTGATGCTCGAGTGGCTGTTCAATCAGGACTCCCTTACTCGTCGTCTGACAGGTTTGTCTGGTGACAGGTTCAGCGTCACGCTTGTGCGGGAGGGCTGGCAGGCACTGCGCGACGACGAATGCGTGGCATTGGACCTGCCTGCAGCCAGCGAGGGCTGGGTGCGCGAGGTCTATCTGCGCGGGCGCGGCGAGAAATGGGTGTTCGCTCGCAGTGTTGCGGCGCGCAGCGCACTCCAGGCCGGTGGCCTGAACATGGACGAGTTGGGCACCCGATCCCTCGGCGAGCTGCTGTTCAGCGATCCGGCTTTCGAGCGTGGGCCGCTTGAGATCTGCCATTACCCCGCAAGCTGGCTGCCACAGCCCGATGCTTCCCCGGATCTGTGGGCACGTCGCTCATGCTTCAGCCGTGGCCCGCTGAAGCTGGTGGTTGCCGAGGTTTTTCTGCCTGACCTGTGGAATGCGATTCAGACCAAGGAACGTTCCTGATGTACCTCTCGTTGCTCAAGTCTCTCAACCGCCTCAATCCTCGTGCATGGGACTTCGTTCAGCTGACCCGCGTCGACAAGCCAATCGGCATCTACCTGCTGCTCTGGCCGACGCTCTGGGCGGTATGGATCGCGGGCAAAGGCTCACCGTCGCTGGCCAATGTGCTTATTTTCGTGATCGGCGTGTTTCTCATGCGTGCGGCTGGGTGCGTCATCAATGACTTCGCGGATCGCAAGGTCGATGGACACGTCAAACGTACCGAACAGCGGCCTCTGGTCAGCGGCAAGATCAGCAGTCGAGAAGCGTTGGTGCTGTTCGCGGTACTGGTGGGCCTGAGCTTCTTGCTGGTGTTGATGACCAACGCGACGACGATCTGGCTGTCATTCGGCGGCCTGGCACTTGCAGCCTGCTACCCCTTCATGAAGCGCTACACCTATTACCCGCAGGTGGTGCTGGGTGCCGCGTTCTCCTGGGGTATGCCCATGGCTTTCACGGCCGAAACCGGCGAGCTGCCGGCCGCCGCCTGGCTGTTGTACATCGCCAACCTGCTGTGGACGGTCGGTTACGACACGTACTACGCGATGGTCGATCGCGACGATGATCTGAAAATAGGCGTCAAATCCACTGCCGTGCTGTTTGGCGACGCCGATCGCGTCATCATCCTCACGCTGCAGGTGCTGGCGCTGGGCTGCCTGTCGCTAGCGAGTGCGCGTTTTGAGTTGGGCGCTTTCTTCTATATGGGTCTGGCCGTAGCGGCCGGATGTTTCGCGTGGGAATTCTGGATTACCCGGCGTCGCGAGCGGGATGCGTGCTTCAAAGCGTTCCTGCACAACCATTGGGCAGGCTTGGCCATTTTTCTCGGGATCGTCGCCGATTACGCATTGCGCTAGACGGCCGGCATTGCACCGGCCGTGCGCCTGATCTCAGGGTTTGGCGACATGCCAGACGCCACCTTTGCCGTCGCCCTCGATATCGCCGGCCTTGGCGTCGTTCTTGAAGGTGTAGAGCGGCTTGCCGCCGTAGGCCCATTGCCGCGTCTTGTCATCGCGGGTAACGACCGTCCATTTGCCCTGCGCCGAGCTGTCCGCTTCGGCGGCAAGCGGTGGCCAGTTGACTGCGCACTGGTCATTACAGGCCGACTTCCCGGCCGAGTCCTTGTCGAAGGTGTACAGGGTCTTGCCTTCAAGATCGACCAGCTTGCCACCCTCGATCATCGCCGGCTCGGCTGCGAACGCCATTGCAGGGGATGCCAGCGCAACGGAGATCAACAGGCGCTTGAATGCAGTGGATAGATTCGTCATTGGGTGCCTCCTCTTATTGTTGTCGAGACTGACCAAGCTTAGCTCCCCGTTCAGATACCGTGCTAGCCTCCTTCCAGCCTGTCACACGACTGCAATAATTCCGTTATCTAATGCGCCCCAAGACAGTTGAATGACAAGAGGTTCAAGCATGGCTGGCAGGAGCATCCTGATCGTTGACGACGAAGCGCCTATTCGCGAAATGATCGCCGTTGCATTGGAAATGGCCGGCTACGACTGTATAGAAGCCGAGAACTCGCAGCAGGCCCACGCGATCATCGTCGACCGCAAGCCGGACCTGATTCTGCTCGACTGGATGCTGCCGGGCACTTCGGGTATCGAACTGGCCCGCCGCCTCAAGCGCGACGAGCTGACCGGCGATATCCCGATCATCATGCTGACGGCCAAGGGCGAAGAGGACAACAAGATCCAGGGCCTGGAAGTCGGCGCTGATGACTACATCACCAAACCGTTTTCGCCTCGTGAGCTCGTCGCGCGCCTCAAAGCCGTTCTGCGCCGCGCCGGTCCGACCGACGGTGAAGCGCCGATCGAAGTAGGTGGTCTGTTGCTGGACCCGATCAGCCATCGTGTCACCATCGACGGCAAGCCTGCCGAAATGGGGCCGACCGAATACCGTCTGCTGCAATTCTTCATGACCCATCAGGAGCGTGCCTACACGCGCGGCCAACTGCTGGATCAGGTCTGGGGAGGCAACGTCTATGTCGAAGAGCGCACGGTGGACGTTCACATTCGGCGTCTGCGCAAGGCGCTGGGTGATGCCTATGAAAATCTGGTACAAACCGTTCGCGGTACCGGCTATCGCTTTTCCACCAAGAGCTGAATGCCGTGCCCGCATACCCGGCGCGACAGCCGGGATGTACCAGACAAGGATGTACGCTTAATTGAACCAGAATTGGCACAGCACTCTGATACGCCACATGTTGCTGCTGATCAGCGCATGCCTGTTGATCGGGTTGGTCAGCGGCGAATACGGCTGGAGCCTGGCTGTCGGACTGGGCATTTATCTGGCCTGGACGCTCAAGCAACTGCTGCGTTTGCATGAGTGGCTGAGCAGCCACAAGGCAGACGAGCCGCCGCCCGACGGCTACGGTCTCTGGGGCGAAGTCTTCGACAGCATCTACCATCTGCAACGCCGCGACCAGCGTGTACGGGGCCGTCTGCAAGCCGTCATCGACCGGGTTCAGGAATCTACCGCCGCTCTCAAGGACGCGGTGATCATGCTCGACAGCGAAGGCAATCTGGAGTGGTGGAACCGCGCTTCGGAGACACTGCTGGGCCTCAAGACGCCTCAGGACAGCGGCCAGCCAGTGACCAATCTGGTCCGTCACCCTCGCTTCAAAGAGTATTTCGCACAGGGCAACTACGCAGAACCGCTGGAGATCCCCTCCCCCAGCAATGACCACATGCGTATCCAGCTGCTGATTACCCGCTATGGCAACAACGAGCACCTGATGCTGGTGCGTGATGTCACGCGTATTCACCAGCTGGAGCAGATGCGCAAGGACTTCGTGGCCAACGTGTCCCACGAGCTGCGAACGCCGTTGACGGTAATTTTCGGTTATCTGGAGACGCTGCTCGACAATGTTGATGAGGTCAACCCACGCTGGGTCCGGGCGCTTCAGCAAATGCATCAGCAAGGCGGCCGCATGCAGACGCTGCTCAACGACCTGCTGTTGCTCGCCAAGCTTGAAGCCACGGATTACCCGTCCGACAACTACCCTGTGAATGCCGGTGAGCTGCTCAAGACCATCAAAGGCGATGCTCAGGCTTTGTCGGGCAGCAAGAATCAGACGATCACGCTGGACGTTGAAAGCGACATGCACCTCAAAGGCAGTGAAACCGAGCTGCGCAGTGCTTTCTCGAATCTGATTTTCAACGCGGTAAAGTACACGCCTGCTGAAGGACAGATCCGTATCCGCTGGTGGGCAGATGGCCGGGGAGCCCATCTGAGTGTTCAGGACTCCGGTATCGGCATCGAGACCAAACACCTGTCGCGTCTGACCGAGCGCTTCTACCGCGTCGACACCAGTCGCGCCTCCAACACCGGCGGCACGGGCCTGGGGCTGGCGATCGTCAAGCACGTGCTGTTGCGCCATCGCGGTACGCTCGAGATCAACAGCGTCCCGGGCAAAGGCAGTATCTTCACCTGTCATTTCGCTCCGGTGCAGCTGGCCAAAGCCGGAGATGGCGAGCCCGCCTACTAGGCAAGCTGGCCCGCAGCCGCTACATTGCCTCGCTCAAGGCGCGATTTCCGGCGCAGCTGCACCCTTTCAGACCATACGGACCCCGTAAAACCCCACCATGGACCCTTCCCCTAGTTTTACCCTGGCTTCTCTGTTCGCCGATTTCGGCATGATTCTTTTTGCTCTGTTCCTGGTTCTGCTCAACGGCTTCTTCGTAGCCGCCGAGTTCGCCATGGTCAAACTGCGCTCGACCCGGGTCGAGGCCATCGCTGACAAGAGCGGCTGGCGCGGACACATCCTGCGCAAGGTTCACGGTCAGCTCGATGCTTACCTCTCGGCTTGCCAGCTGGGTATCACCCTCGCCTCGCTGGGCCTGGGCTGGGTCGGCGAACCCGCCTTTGCTCACCTGCTCGAGCCGCTGCTGGCAGCGATGGGCGTGGATACACCTGAAGTCATCAAGGCCGTTTCGTTCTTCACTGCGTTCTTCATCATTTCGTATCTGCACATCGTGGTCGGCGAACTGGCACCCAAATCCTGGGCAATCCGTAAACCCGAGCTGCTGTCGCTGTGGACCGCTGCGCCGTTGTACCTCTTCTACTGGATGATGTACCCGGCCATTTATCTGCTCAATGCCAGCGCTAACACGATTCTGCGCATTGCAGGTCAAGGCGAGCCCGGCCCTCACCACGAACATCACTACAGCCGTGAAGAACTCAAGCTGATTCTGCACTCCAGCCGTGGCCAGGACCCCAGCGATCAGGGCATGCGCGTGCTGGCTTCGGCCGTGGAAATGGGCGAGCTGGAAGTGGTCGACTGGGCCAATTCGCGTGAAGATCTGGTGACCCTGGATTTCAATGCGCCGCTCAAGGAAATCCTCGCTCTGTTCCGCCGCCATAAATTCAGCCGCTACCCGGTTTACGACGCCGAACGCGGCGAATTCGTCGGCCTGCTGCACATCAAGGATCTGCTGCTTGAGCTGGCCGCGCTGGATCACATTCCCGAGTCGTTCAACCTGGCCGAACTGACACGCCCTCTCGAGCGCGTATCACGCCACATGCCGCTGTCCGAGCTGCTGGAGCAGTTCCGCAAGGGCGGCGCCCATTTCGCTCTGGTCGAGGAAGCAGATGGCAAGATCATCGGCTATCTGACCATGGAGGACGTGCTTGAAGTGCTGGTGGGCGATATTCAGGATGAGCACCGCAAGGTCGAGCGCGGCATTCTGGCCTATCAGCCGGGCAAGCTGCTGGTGCGCGGCGATACGCCTCTGTTCAAGGTCGAGCGTCTGCTGGGCATCGATCTGGACCACATCGAGGCCGAAACGCTGGCCGGTCTGATCTACGAAACCCTCAAGCGGGTGCCGGAAGAAGAAGAGCAGATGGAAGTCGAGGGCCTGCGCATCATCATCAAGAAGATGAAAGGTCCGAAGATTGTTCTGGCGAAGGTGCTGAAGATCGATTGATTAATCGCGCTCCTTCGCGGCTGAAGCCGCTCCCACAAGCCAACGCAATTCGTGGGAGCGGCTTCAGCCGCGAAAAGCGTGGGCAAGCCCTGTTCAGTTCCCGCCCACGGCGAAATTAGGCAGGCTCTGTACGGGCTGGGCGAACTCGTAAGGAATGGACTCCAGCGCCAGACCAGTATTTCGTTGCACGACGAAGTGCAAGTGCGGGCCGGTGCTGTTGCCTGTGTTGCCTGAGCGCGCCAGTGCGCTGCCGACACTCACTCGCTGTCCTTCCTGGACCGTCACAGAGCCGCGCATCAAATGCAGGTAGACGCCCATCGTCCCGTCGTCATGCAGAATCCGCACGAAGTTGCCTGACGGGTTCGAGCCTCGGCCCGTCTGATCGTTTTCAATCTTCACCACTGTCCCGGCGCGTGCTGCGATGATCGGCGTGCCGACCGGCATCGCAATGTCCATCGCGTAGCGCCCCTTGGCACCGTAATGGCTGTATTTACCGCCCGGCCCCTGTGTCAGCCGGAATGGTCCACCGACCCAGGGCAGCGGGTACTTGTAGGCGTGAGTGGCGACTTTCGGGTCACCCAGCGTCGAAGTCAGCATGGAGGCGTAGTTCATGGCCTTGCCGGCCACCTTCGGGCTCAATACAACGACCCGTTCATTGCTGCGTGCCGGAATCGTGCGACGCAGCACCGACGAGGCGCCCGAGATTCCCAGCACGTTCTTGATGCTGGACAGCTTGAGCTCGACTTCGACAGGCGCGTAGAGATCGTTACGTACGTAGAGACTGTGAACGCCCTTGTCGCGCTTGATGCTCAGATGCACCTGGCGATCGAAACGCTCGACCATGCGGTCCTTGAACACCACCACGGACGCGCCGCTGGTTGGCCGGTCCGTGAAAGAGACCACACCGTCGGCGTCGGTGAATTTGTAGATCGTGACCGCCCCGGCCGTTTGCGCGGCCAGCGTCAGGGCGAACAGTATCGATAGGCGCTCAAGCATCAGGGCAAGGTCGGGTTTGTGGCGATGAAAGCCCAGCCTAGCAGCGTTGCGGGCAAAAGAGGAATCACAGGTATCAATCGGCAACAGACCTGCCGTCAAGAAATCCGCGCCAAGGCGCCGAT
>JARDZH010000026.1 GCA_029240955.1 Pseudomonas sp.
GAACAGGTCCATGGCGATCCAGTCCGGATCGGTCTGGCCATCGCATACCACCAGAATTTCCGACGGCCCGGCGATCATGTCGATGCCGACCTGCCCGAACACGTGACGCTTGGCTGTGGCGACGTAGATGTTGCCAGGACCGACCACCTTGTCGACCCGCGGTACGCTTTCAGTACCATACGCCAGTGCCGCGACGGCCTGCGCCCCCCCGATGGTGAACACGCGATCAACGCCGGCGATGCAGGCCGCAGCCAGCACCAGCTCGTTGATTTCACCGCGCGGAGTCGGCACCACCATCACCACTTCCGCAACCCCGGCGACTTTGGCTGGAATGGCGTTCATCAGCACGGACGAAGGGTACGAAGCCTTGCCGCCCGGCACGTACAGGCCCGCGCGATCCAGAGGCGTGACCTTCTGGCCCAGTACCGTGCCGTCGGCTTCGGTGTAGCTCCAGGAATCCTGCTTCTGCTTTTCGTGGTAGCTGCGCACGCGCTGCGCAGCCGTTTCCAGTGCTTCGCGCTGTGCGTCGGTAATGCGAGTCAGCGCCAGTTCGAGCCGTTCACGCGGCAGGATCAGATCAGCCATGGAGGCGGCCTGTAGACCGTCGAAGCGCTGGGTGAATTCCACGACGGCGGCGTCGCCCTGCTCACGTACCGCTTTGATGATGTCGAGTACCCGCTGATTGACCGAGTCGTCGGACACACTTTCCCAGCTCAGCAGATGATCCAGATGTCGGGCGAAATCCGGGTCAGCAGCGTCGAGTCGGCGTATTGCAGTGGAAGTGGTCATAGCGAGGGCCTCAATAATTGGCGGATGCTCAGGAGCCTAAAGCTACCAAGCTATCCGCGCAGGCACCTGAGAAATTTGGCTATGACACGGATAGCTGGACGCGACTTAATGTCGCGTAATCAGATCAGCCGCGGTGTCGCGACTCCACTGCCTTGCGCAGGGTGTCGATGAGCGCCTGGATGCGCGCGTGCTGCATTTTCATGGATGCCTTGTTGACCACCAGACGCGAGCTGATGGTTGCGATCAACTCCTGAGGCTCAAGACCATTGGCACGCAGCGTGTTGCCGGTGTCGACAACGTCGATGATCTTGTCGGCCAGACCGATCAGCGGTGCCAGCTCCATCGAGCCGTACAGCTTGATGATGTCGACCTGACGGCCCTGCTCGGCGTAGTAGCGCTTGGCAACGTTGACGAACTTGGTCGCCACACGCAGACGCCCTTTGGGCTCGACTGCGCCGACGGCCCCTGCGGTCATCAGCTTGCACTTGGCAATCTGCAGATCCAGCGGCTCGTAAAGACCCTGCCCGCTGTACTCCATCAGCACATCCTTGCCCGCTACGCCCAGATCGGCGGCGCCGTGCTCGACGTAAGTCGGCACATCGGTGGCGCGCACGATCAGCAGACGGACGTCCGCCTGGGTCGTGGGGATGATGAGCTTGCGGCTCTTGTCCGGATTCTCGGTCGGCACGATGCCCGCTTCAGCGAGAAGCGGCAGTGTGTCGTCAAGGATGCGGCCCTTGGACAATGCGATGGTCAACATGAAAAACGTAAGTCCTTAATCAGGAAACTCTTGTCGTGACGCAAACCGTCCGCGCTCGACAGGAGCGCGGCGGCGTATCGGCCAGCTATGAAGCCGTACTCTACTAGCCCGGAACGCGACGGATCTTCGCGCCCAGCATCTGCAGTTTCTCTTCGATGCACTCGTAACCACGGTCGATGTGGTAGATGCGGTCGATCAGCGTATCGCCTTCGGCCACCAGAGCCGAAATCACCAGGCTGGCCGACGCCCGCAGGTCGGTTGCCATCACTGGAGCGCCTTTCAGGCTTTCGGTGCCGGTCACGATAGCGGTGTTGCCTTCGACCTGGATGTGCGCGCCCATGCGGTGCATTTCATACACGTGCATGAAGCGGTTTTCGAAGATCGTCTCGATCACGGCACCCGTGCCTTCGGCAACGGCGTTGAGCGAGATGAACTGCGCCTGCATGTCGGTCGGGAACGCCGGGTACGGCGCGGTACGAACGTTGACGGCTTTAGGACGCTTGCCGTGCATGTTCAGCTCGATCCAGTCGTTGCCGGTCGTGATCTCGGCGCCCGCTTCCTGCAGCTTGAGCAGTACAGCTTCGAGAATGGTCGGATCAGTGTCCTTGACCTTGACGCGACCGCCGGTGATGGCAGCAGCAACCAGATAAGTACCCGTTTCGATACGGTCGGGCATGACCTTGTAGGTCGCGGTATCCAGACGCTTCACGCCATCGATGATGATGGTATCGGTGCCTGCGCCCTGTACCTTCGCGCCCATGGCGTTCAAGAAGTTCGCCAGGTCGACGACTTCAGGCTCACGCGCGGCGTTCTGCAGGATACTGCGGCCGTTCGCCAGACTGGCGGCCATCATGATGTTCTCGGTACCGGTCACACTGACGGTGTCGAAGAAGAAGCTGGCGCCACGCAGGCCGCCCTCAGGCGCCTTGGCCTTGATGTAGCCGCCTTCGACGTCGATGATCGCGCCCATGGCTTCCAGACCACGAATGTGCAGGTCGACCGGACGTGAACCGATCGCGCAGCCACCGGGCAATGCCACTTCAGCTTCACCGAAGCGCGCGACCATAGGGCCCAGCACCAGAATCGAGGCGCGCATGGTCTTGACCAGCTCATACGGCGCAACCAGGGTCTTGATGGTGCGCGGATCGATCTCGACGCTCAGCTTTTCGTCGATCACAGGCTCGATGCCCATGCGTCCGAACAGCTCGATCATCGTGGTGATGTCGTGCAGGTGCGGCAGGTTCTGAACAGTCACCGGCCCATCGGCCAACAGGGTCGCAGCAAGGATCGGCAACGCCGAGTTCTTTGCGCCGGAAATGCGGATCTCGCCATCAAGACGAGCACCGCCGGTAATAATCAATTTATCCATTAGAATCTCGACACCAATTGGCTCAGGTGCGCTCGGCCCAGGCAGCGCGGCTGAAAAATTTCATAGTCACCGCGTGGATGCTGCCATCGGCAATCCAAGGGTTCAAATGGGCATAGATCTGTTGCTGACGCTTGACGGGGCTCAGGCTGGCCAGCTCGTCACTGATAATGTTCAGCTGGAAGTTGCAGCCTTCGCCTTCAACTTCCACCTTGATTTCGGGCAGCTTTCCTTCAAGGAAGCTCTTAACTTCTACAGCCTGCATGCTTAACCTCGATCGGCGCCGGACGCGCGCGGGTCGGCCATCATACAAAAAAGCCCAAGCTATGCGAACCCCGACCAGGGGCACGCCAGACAAAGGGCTTTTCGGTTGATGCGTGTTAATGGATGTCCAGCAGCTCGTTCAGACCGGACACTTGAGCAATCTTGCGCATGTCTTCGGGCAACGCTTGCACCCGGATCGACTTGCCGGCATCTCTGGCGTCACGCATGAACGCCAGCACCAGAGCCAGACCGACACTGCTGGACTTCTCCACACCGGAGCAGTCCAGCACCAGATCCTGCAGCTCACCGGCCTTGATCAGCGCCGCGCCCTGCTTGCGCAAGTCGGGCCCTGTGCGGTAATCCAGGACCCCGACCAGTTTCAGCTCACCCGGCCCGACGAGACGGACAGCGGACTCGGTCATTGCGCCTTCTCTACGGCTTCATCGGTGGTTGCCTTGGCCTTGGCGACTTCGCCTGCCCAGCCATCGATGGTCTTGTCCAGATCGTTGCCGTTGCGCTGCATGGCGTCAGCGAACTGATCGCGGAACAGTTTGCCGATGTTGATGCCGTTGATGATGACGTTACGCACTTTCCAGTCGCCGGAGATTTTTTCCAGGGTGTAGGAAACCGGGTACACCGCTCCGTTATTACCCTTTACCTGCATCTCGACACTGGTGCGATCCGCGCCTTCGTCCTTGGCAGGCGATACGGTGATGCCCTGATTGTTGTACTCAAGTAAGGCGTTGCCGTAGAACTGCATCAGGCTGCGCTTGAAGTTTTCCTGAAAACGCTGCATCTGCGCAGGGGTCGCCTTGCGCGAATACTTGACGGTCATGATGCTGCGCGAAATGCCGTCGGCATCGACTACCGGGCCGACGATACGGTTCAGGGCATCGTAGAAGGCACCGGGATTGGCCTTGTACTGCTCTCTGTTTTGTTCCAGATCGCTCAACAGTTCCTTGGTGGTACGGTCCACCAGATCATGGGCCGAAGGGGCGGCCGCCGCGTTGGCCATCAGTGGCAAGGCAGCCAGCAACACCAGCAGGCCACGGCGCAGAATAGAGATCATTTGAAGCTCCTCACTTGGCGTCTTTACTCACTGTATTGAGCAGGAATTTTCCGATCAGGTCTTCCAGCACCAGCGATGACTGCGTGTCATGGATAGTTGCGCCATCCTTGAGCAATGCGTCGTCACCGCCCACGCTGATACCCACATATTTTTCACCCAGCAAGCCAGCCGTCAGAATCGATGCTGTGGAGTCGGAAGGCAGATTGTCGACTTTCTTCTCGATTTCCAGAGTGACGCGGCCGGTGAAGGTATCCCGATCAAGATCGATCGCGGTCACCTTGCCGATCGTGACGCCCGCCATGCTCACCTTGGCTCTGACAGTCAAACCGGCAATATTGTCGAAATAAGCATAAAGTTTATAGCTGTTGTCGGTCCCACTGGTGGTCAACCCGCTGACGCGCAAGGCCAGCAGCAGAAGAGCCAGTATTCCGGCCAGCAGGAAAAGGCCGACCCCGGTTTCGATGGCACGGTTTTGCATCAGAAATCTCCAAACATCAAGGCGGTCAAAATAAAGTCCAGGCCCAGCACGGCCAGCGATGCATAAACGACCGTCCTGGTCGTGGCACGGCTGATCCCTTCTGAAGTGGGTTCGCAGTCGTAACCCTGGAACACGGCAATCCAGGTCACCACGAAAGCGAATACGACGCTCTTGATCACCCCATTGAGCACATCGCCCGGGAAAGACACGCTGTTCTGCATGTTCGACCAGAAGGACCCTTCATAGACGCCCAGCCAGTCGATCGCCACCCATGAGCCGCCCCAGATCCCCACGACACTGAAGATCATGGCCAGGATGGGCAACGAAATGAACCCGGCCCACAGGCGCGGCGCCACGATGTACTTGAGCGGATCGACGCCGATCATCTCCAGGCTGGACAGCTGCTCGGTCGATTTCATGTTGCCGATTTCAGCGGTCAGCGCAGAGCCGGCACGACCTGCGAACAGCAGAGCGGTGACCACCGGGCCCAGTTCACGCAGCAGCGTCAGCGCAACCATCTGCCCGACTGCCTGTTCCGACCCGTACTTGGTCAGAATGCTGTAGCCCTGCAGCGCCAGCACCATGCCGATGAACATGCCGGACACGACGATGATGACCAGCGACATCACCCCCACCGAATACAGCTGCTTGACCAGCAACTGAAAGCTGCCGCCGATACCGCCGCGTCCCAGCAGGGCATGGCCCAGAAAAAGCCCTGAACGCCCGAGCACGGTGACGATATCCACGGCCGAGCGCCCCAGCAGGCGAATACGGTCCATCAATGACTTTCTGCGCATCAGCGCTTCCCCAACAAATCTTCGCGAAAATCCGGCGCCGGATAATGGAACGGCACAGGGCCGTCCGGCTCGCCGGTCATGAATTGACGGATACGCGGGTTGTCCGAGCTCATCAGTTCCTGCGGCGTACCCTGCCCCAGTACCTGACCGTCGCCCACCACATACAGGTAATCGGCAATGCTCGCTGTCTCGTTCAGGTCGTGAGACACGACGATACTGGTAATGCCCAGCGCATCGTTGAGCAGCCGGATCAGACGCACCAGAACCCCCATCGCGATCGGGTCCTGTCCGACGAAAGGTTCGTCATACATGAGAATCTGCGGGTCCAGCGCGATCGCGCGGGCCAGAGCGACACGGCGCTTCATGCCGCCGGACAGCTCATCGGGCATCAGCTCGACGGCACCGCGCAAGCCGACCGCCTGCAACTTGAGCAGGACGATGTCGCGGATCATTTCCTCGGGCAGTTGAGTGTGTACGCGCAGCGGAAATGCCACGTTCTCGAACACGTCGAGATCGGTGAACAGCGCGCCGCTCTGAAAGAGCACGCCCATCTGTTTGCGCGCGTCGAAAAGATCGCTGCGCGACAGCTCGGGAAGGTTCTGACCGTTGACCCAGACCTGGCCGGCGCTCGGCCGAAGCTGCGCGCCCATCAGGCGTAGCAGGGTCGTCTTGCCGCTGCCGGACGGCCCCATGATCCCGGTGACCTTGCCTCGCGGGATACGAATATCGACATTATTGAAAATGCTGCGCGTCCCTCGCTTGAAGGAAAGTCCTTTCAACTCGACCGCGTAGGCGTCATCGGCACTCATCTAAACTCCTTGCAATACGGCCTGATCGCCTGGCTGTGCACTTCACTGGAACATGCGCCGCCCGGGTGGCCGAACAAGCGGCGGACTATATCATCCACTGGCAAGCCACCCAAGAAGAGAACCCGCGGACCAATGAATATCCGTAACGGTTTTGTGATGACCGTCAGGCTCCCATGGGTCACATCGTTGGCGCGATTTCGGAGCGAACCGGCGGCTGTTGGCGAAACTGCGACGATCAGACGTGAGCGAATCACACATTACCGCTATAATCGCCGCCTTTTCATCGCAAGACCGATCAAACCATGAGCCAATCCAGCGACCTGATCCAATCCGCCCAGCGCACCATACGTCTCGAAATCGAAGCGATCGAAGGTCTGTTCGCTCATATCGACACGGATTTCGTGCGTGCGTGCGAAATGATTCTGGCCAGCACCGGGCGGGTCGTGGTGGTCGGCATGGGCAAGTCCGGCCACATTGGCAACAAGATCGCGGCCACGCTGGCGAGCACCGGTACCACGTCGTTCTTCGTGCACCCTGCCGAGGCCAGTCATGGCGACATGGGCATGATCACGCGCGATGACATCATTCTGGCTCTGTCCAATTCGGGCACTACCAACGAGATCGTCACCCTGCTGCCGCTGATCAAGCGCCTCGGCATCAAGATGATCAGCCTCACCGGCAATCCTGAATCCACGCTGGCCAAGGCCGCCGACGTCAACATCAATGTGGGTGTCGAGCACGAAGCCTGTCCGCTGAATCTGGCGCCGACTTCCTCGACCACCGCAGCGCTCGCCATGGGCGATGCTCTGGCCGTCGCCCTGCTTGAAGCCCGCGGCTTCACGGCTGAGGACTTTGCGTTTTCTCACCCTGGCGGCGCACTGGGCAGACGCCTGCTGCTCAAGGTCGAGAACGTGATGCACAGTGGCGACGCGCTCCCTGTCGTGCAACGCGGCACGCCTCTGCGTGATGCCTTGCTGGAAATGACCCGCAAGGGCCTCGGAATGACAGCCATCGTGGAAGCTGATGGTAAACTCGCCGGCATCTTCACCGACGGCGATCTGCGCCGCACGCTCGACTGCCCTCTGGACATCCGTCAGAGCGCCATCGATGAGGTCATGACCGTGCACGGCAAGACCGTACGTCCGGAAATGCTCGCCGCAGAAGCGCTGAAGATCATGGAAGATTTCAAGATCGGCGCACTCATCGTGGTCGACGGCGACGACCGTCCGATCGGCGCGTTCAACCTGCAGGATCTCTTGCGCGCGGGCGTCATGTAATGGAAGGTATCGCTATGACTACAGAACTGATGCAACGCGGCAAGCAGATCAAACTCGCCGTTTTTGACGTGGATGGTGTGTTGACCGACGGGCGCCTGTACTTTCTAGAGGACGGCAGCGAGTTCAAGACTTTCAACACGCTCGACGGCCAGGGCATCAAGATGCTGATCGCTTCGGGCGTGACCACCGCGATCATCAGTGGTCGCAAGACGCCGGTCGTTGAGCGCCGGGCGAAGAACCTGGGTATCGAACATCTGTACCAGGGTCGCGAAGACAAACTGGTCGTGCTCGATCAGCTATTGTCCACACTTGGGCTGACTTACGAACAGGTCGCCTATCTGGGCGATGATCTGCCGGACCTGCCCGTCATCCGGCGCGTCGGTCTTGGCATGGCGGTCGCCAACGCTGCGAGCTTCGTGCGTCAGCACGCGCATGGCATTACACAGGCACGAGGCGGCGAAGGCGCTGCCCGTGAATTCTGCGAACTGATCCTCAGCGCTCAGGGCAACCTCGAAGCGGCTCACGCCGCCTATCTATAGAAGCCGACTATGTTGTTCAGCAAAAAGATTCGCAAGTTTCTGATCTTCGGCGTCATCGGTCTTCTGGTCCTCGCAGCAGGGTACTGGAACGTGAGCCCCGAACGATTCATGGACCAGCCCGTCGCGAGCAGAGATGAGACGGCGATCGACTACTACGCGCTCAATGCGCGCAGCGTCCAGTACCTGCCGGACGGCAAACTGCAGTACGAGATGACTGCCGACAAGGTCGAGCATGTAAAAGCGACCGACGTCACACTACTGACCACGCCTGATCTGCAGATGTACCGGGGAACGCTGTTTCCGTGGCACGTTCAAAGCAAACGTGGCGAAGTATCGCCTGGCGGCACCGAAGTCGAATTGATCGACTCGGTGCGCATCGCCCGCACCGACGATAAAAAGCGTACGACTATCATCACCAGTAGTCGCATGACCGTATTCCCGCAGAAGCAATATGCGCAGACCGAGCAAGTCGTTAAAATCGACGCGGCGGGCGGTGCGACCACAGCCAAGGGAATGAAAGCGTATTTGAACGACGGCAGGATGGACCTGCTGTCCAACGTAAGAGGACAGTATGAGGCTCGTTAAAACCCTTCCTTTTTTGCTCGGTCTGAGCGCAGCACTGGGAAGCGCGAGCGCCTGGTCCCTGCCGACTGACCGGGATCAGCCGATCCACATCCAGTCCGACGACGCACAACTCGACGACAAGAAAGGCGTTGCGACCTACAAGGGCAACGTCATCATCACCCAGGGCTCGATGAAGATCACCGGCAATACCGTGACCATCACCCGCAATGCGCAGGGCGAAGTCGACGTGTTCACTTCCGTGGGCAACCTTGCGTACTACGAGCAGAAGCCGTCGGTGGACAAGCCGATCGTGCAAGCCTATGCCGTGACCATTCAGTACTACGCGGCGCAGGACCGCATTGTGCTGATCGACAAGGCCAAGGTCATCAACGACGGCAACACGTCCGAAGGCGAGAAGATCGTCTATGACACCGTGCGCCAGATCGTCAGCGCCGGCCGCGCCACTGGCAGCTCGAAGGTGACCACCCCACGTCCGCGGATCGACATGGTCATCCAGCCGAAAAAGAAATCCGAACAACCGCAGAAGGCCCAGTAAATGGCGACGCTTAAAGCCCAGCATTTGGCTAAAAGCTACAAGAGCCGTCAGGTCGTGCGTGATGTCAGCCTCTCCATCGAAAGCGGTCAGATCGTCGGTCTGCTGGGGCCTAACGGCGCCGGCAAGACCACCTGCTTTTACATGATCGTCGGTCTGGTTCAAGCGGATCAGGGCCGCGTCCTGATCGACGACCTGGACGTCAGCCATCAGCCGATGCACGGCCGCGCGCGCGCCGGTATCGGTTACCTGCCGCAGGAAGCCTCGATCTTCCGCAAGCTTTCGGTGGCCGACAACATCATGGCCATTCTCGAAACGCGCAAGGAACTCGATGCCGCGGCACGGCGTGCCGAGCTGGAAAGCCTGTTGCAGGAATTCCATATCACCCACATTCGCGACAACCTTGGCATGAGCCTGTCCGGTGGCGAACGTCGCCGCGTGGAGATTGCCCGGGCGCTGGCAACGGCACCCAAGTTCATCCTCCTGGACGAACCGTTCGCAGGCGTTGACCCGATTTCCGTTGGCGACATCAAGCAGATCATCCATCACTTGAAAGCCAAGGGCATCGGCGTACTGATCACCGATCACAACGTCCGTGAAACGCTGGATATCTGCGAAACCGCTTACATCGTCAACGATGGTCAACTGATCGCCGAAGGCGACGCTGAAACCATTCTGGCCAACCAGCTCGTGAAAGAGGTTTACCTCGGTCACGAATTCCGCCTGTAAACGGTCTGGAATCGCCTTCTCCGGCGATTCCTGCTTAAGGCGCGCTTGACAATATTTTATTTGTCACGACGCTCTAGGCAAAGCTTTCGGTTTCAGGCATATAATTTGCTTAAGTTGGCGCCTCGGCGCCTGTAGTGGATGGCGCATGTGCGCCGGCGAATAAGGTGTTAAGCCCCTGCCATGAAACCATCGCTAGTCTTGAGAATGGGCCAGCAGCTGACGATGACACCGCAGCTGCAACAGGCCATGCCAGCAGCTGACGATGACACCGCAGCTGCAACAGGCCATCCGCTTGCTCCAGCTTTCGACTCTGGATCTCCAGCAGGAGATTCAAGAGGCGCTGGAATCCAACCCTATGCTGGAACGCCAGGAAGAAGGCGACGACTTCGACAATTCGGATCCGCTGGCAGACAACATCGAGCAAAAGCCTACGCAGGAAGTCCAGGAACCCACCTACCAGGAAACCGCCGCATCCACTGTGGACAACCTGGAAGATGGCGAGTGGAGCGAGCGCATTCCCAATGAGCTGCCGGTGGATACCGCCTGGGAAGACGTCTATCAGACCAGCGCCAGCAGCCTGCCCAGCAGCGATGATGACGAGTGGGATTTCACCACCCGCACTTCTGCTGGCGAGAGCCTGCAAAGTCACCTGCTCTGGCAGCTCAACGTCGCGCCGATGTCCGACAAGGACCGGCTGATCGCCGTTACGCTCATCGACTGCATCAACAACCAAGGCTACCTGGACGAAACGCTGGACGAGATTCTCGAATCCTTCGACCCTGAGCTGGATGTCGAACTCGACGAAATCGAAGCGGTGCTGCATCGCATCCAACAGTTCGAGCCCGCGGGCATAGGCGCTCGCAACCTGGGCGAATGCCTGCTGCTTCAATTGCGTCAGCTGCCGCCTAAAACCCGTTGGCTGGCTGAGGCGCAGCGCCTGGTCACCGACTACATCGACCTGTTGGGCAGCCGCGATTACGCGCAGCTCATGCGTCGGATGAAGCTCAAGGAAGACGAGCTTCGTCAGGTGATCGAGCTGGTACAGAGCCTCAATCCACGCCCGGGTTCACAGATCGAGTCCACCGAGCCTGAATACGTCATCCCCGATGTGATCGTGCGCAAGGACAACGAGCGCTGGCTGGTGGAGCTGAATCAGGAGTCAGTGCCACGCCTGCGGGTCAACCCGCAGTACGCAGGCTTCGTTCGTCGCGCCGATACCAGTGCCGACAACACCTTCATGCGCAATCAGCTGCAGGAGGCGCGCTGGTTCATCAAGAGCCTGCAGAGCCGCAACGAAACACTGATGAAAGTTGCCACGCAGATCGTGGAACATCAGCGGGGTTTTCTCGAGTACGGCGACGAAGCCATGAAGCCGCTTGTGCTGCA
>JARDZH010000027.1 GCA_029240955.1 Pseudomonas sp.
TACCTTGGCAGAGCTGGAAAATAACCTGTTCAATGCCACCCGTAGTATCCGGGTAATAGGTTTTGAAGAAGTGAAGAACGCGCATGTCGTACCCGTGTGCACTGCTGGGGACTGCTTGATGCATGTCCACGAATGAAGCAAATCTGTTACTCGCCTGAGGCGCCAAATGCCAGTCGACAAACGGGCGATGGTAAGAACTCTATAGGGAACTTTACCCGTGTGGTTGGGCATAGGCCATAGTCGATAAAGAAAATTTCAGGTAGGAAATCTTCGCCAGCTGCCGGATCTGAAGGCTTTTTCATTTATAGGGCGTTGGCCGGGTGTTACACTCGCGCGCTTTTCCATACCCCCGTGGCAGTCAGGAAATTATGCACAAGGTTCACGACAACAGCTTGCAGGCTGCCTTAAAGGCTTGTAAGGGAAGTTTTATATCGGTTGGTATCTTCAGTCTTTTTGTTAACGCCTTGATGCTGGTTCCGACCTTCTACATGCTGCAGGTGTACGGGCGGGTGGTGACCAGCGGCAGTATCACGACCCTGGTTATGTTGACCATCATCATGACCATTCTGTTGGTGACGCTTGGATCGCTGGAGTGGATCCGCTCGCGCATCATGGTTCGAGTGAGCACCAAGCTGGACGTCCTGCTGAGCCGGGACGTTTATCGGGCAAGCTTCAAGCGCGCGCTGCAAAGCGGTGGTATGGATGCATCGGCCCAGCCCATGAACGATCTGACCGGGCTGCGTCAGTTCTTGACGGGCAACGGGGTATTCGCGTTTTTCGATGCGCCCTGGCTTCCTATATATATAGCCGTGATGTTCATGTTCCATCCGTATTACGGATGGGTTGCTATCGGCAGTGCCATCGTACTTCTGATTCTTGCTTACTTTAACGAGAAAGGGACCAGCAAAGCATTGGGCGATGCCAATAAAGAGAACATCGCCGCTACCCTGCAAACCACCAAGAATCTGCGCAATGCCGAAGTCATTGAATCAATGGGCATGCTCAATACGCTGATCCAGCGCTGGAGCAACCGTCAGCGCAAGGTCTTGATTCTGCAGTCCCAGGCGAGCGACAAGGGCGGCATCTTCAGTGCCATTTCCAAGACCTTCCGGATGTTGATTCAGTCGCTGATTCTGGGGCTGGGTGCCTACCTGGCGGTCAATCATGAAATCAGCCCGGGTCTGGTGATTGCAGGTTCTATTCTGCTGGGCCGAGCACTGGCGCCGATCGACATGATCATTGGCAGCTGGAAAGGGTTCATCGCGGCGCGCTCACAGTACGAACGCTTGAACGGCATCATGGAAAACCTCAATGCTGAACCTCAGCGCATGGCATTGCCGGCACCGGTAGGCCACGTGGTCGTCGATAACCTGATCGTCGGTGCGCCGGGAGGCAAGACGCCTATCCTGCGCGGTATCAGCTTCGGCGTTCCAGCGGGTTCCATTGTCGGGATCATTGGCCCAAGCGCCTCCGGCAAATCGACCCTCGCACGGGCATTGATGGGCGTTTGGGCGCCACAGCACGGCACCGTGCGTCTCGACGGCGCGGACATCAGCAACTGGGACAAGGAAGAGCTGGGCCCTTACCTGGGTTATCTGCCGCAGGACATTGAGCTGTTCGAAGGCAGCATCAGCGAAAACATCGCCCGTTTTGCAGACGTCGATGCCGAGAAGGTAGTGCTGGCTGCAAAAACAGCCGGTGTGCATGAAATGATCCTGCACCTGCCTAGTGGCTATGACACCGTTATTGGCAGCGAGGGCGTGAACCTCTCCGGCGGTCAGCGGCAGCGCATCGGCCTTGCGCGTGCAATCTACGGCTCACCTCGCCTGATTCTGCTCGACGAACCGAACTCCAACCTCGATGAAGTCGGCGAGCGCGCTCTGGCCTCGGCCCTTCAGCAGCTCAAAGCCAACGGGTCCACCGTTTTCGTCATTACCCACCGCACCACCATTCTTGCGCACCTCGATCGCCTGCTGGTGATGAGTGAAGGCGGAGTCAGCATGTATGGTCCGCGCGATCAGGTGATGGAAGAACTCAACAAGCAACAATTGGCCGCTCAACAACGAGCGGCTCAGGTTGGCACAGGCACGGCTCCGGCCGGTGCCTGACGGGAAAGTATCAATGAATCAGAGACTCATCAGCAGCACTGATAACTTCGCGGACCTTCCGATGTCCGATCACAAGACCCGTCGCCTCGGCTACGGGATCCTGATCGTCGTCTTCGGCATCTTCGGCACCTGGGCTGCAGTGGCACCGCTGGACGGCGCCGTTCACGCGCCCGGCGTGGTCACGGTTCAGACGTATCGCAAGACGGTTCAGCATCTCGAAGGCGGCATCGTCAAAGACGTTTTGGCGCACGATGGCGACATCGTCAAGAAAGGTGACCCGCTGATCGTGCTCGACGACGCCCAGCTGCGCGCCGAGTACGACATGACGCATAACCAGTTCATCGCTGCCAAGGCCATGGAGGCCCGCTTGCTGGCCGAGCGTGACGACCTCCCTCAAATCGACTTCGGCACCATGGTCGAGGCCGAGAGCCCACGCGGTATCGAAGCGCGTAACGGTGAAACCCAGGTCTTCAACGCCCGTCGCGGCGCTCGTCTGGGCCAGATTTCCGTGCTGCAGGAACGCATTGGTCAGCTCAATGCCCAGATCAAAGGCACGGACGCCATGATCGGTACCAAGAACAATCTGGAAAAGTCCTACACCAGCGAAATTACCGAGCTGACCGACCTGTTGTCCCAAGGCTTCATCGACAAGCAGCGGATGCTAGAGCAGGAACGCAAGCTGGACATGCTCAAGTCTGAAGTGGCCGATCATCGTTCGAACATCACCAAAACGCGCCTGCAGATCAATGAAACCCAGCTCCAGATCCTGCAGATCAACAAGGACTTCAACTCCGAAGTCGCCCGCGACCTGGCTGAAGTCCAGACCAAGGCCTACGACCTGCAAGAGCGTACCGCTGCCCTGGCCGATCGCTTGAACCGGATCATCATCCGTGCTCCGGACGACGGCATGGTCATCGGCATGACCGTGCACACCATCGGCGGCGTCGTGCGCCAGGCCACACCATTGCTGGACATCGTACCTTCGGTGTCCGATCTGGTCGTCGAGGCTCAGGTCGCTCCGAACGATATCAACCGCGTTGCGATCGGCAAGTTCGCGGACATGCGTTTCACCGCCTTCAACAGCGCGACCACGCCGGTGATCCAGGGCGTCGTCACGTCGATCTCGGCAGACCGGTTGACCAACGAAAAGACTGGCATGCCGTACTACCTGGTACGCGCTAACGTCACGCCGGAAGGCTTGAAGAAACTGGGTGATCGCAAGCTGTTGGCCGGTATGCCGGCAGAAGTGCTGATCAACTCGGGCGAGCGCACCATGCTGCAGTACCTGTTGCAGCCTGCACGTAATGCCATTTCTGAATCGATGATCGAGGAGTGACCGTGCGGCTGTTTCCATGTGTGTTGTTGGGAGTATTCGCGCTCCAGGTTCATGCTGCAGAGCCCAAGACGGCCGAGCCTTCCACGCCTAAACCGGCACCGACCAGTGTCAGTGCCAGGGAGTACTCGGCTGACCTGATGTCGCTGTACCGCGAATCGCGCCTCGAAGATCCGCGCATCCTGTCGGCCCGTGCACGTGCCGAGTCCGGCAAGGAAAAATCCCGCGAAGCCTTCGGTGGGCTGCTTCCGCAACTCAGCGTCAATGCGGGTGCCAATCGCATCAAGCAGGTCAACGAACAGGTCGATCAGGTCTACAACAGCGAAAACTACAGTATCGGTCTGCGTCAGGTCCTCTATAACAAGGCGGCCTGGGAGAACTATCAGAAGTTCAAGGAGCTGGCCAAGCAGTCGCTCTCCGAAGCGGACGAAGCCCAGGCCGAAGCCACCGTCGATCTGGCCCAGCGTTACTTCGCGGCCCTGGCGGCCGACGACGAACTGGGGCTGGTACAGGCTGAGCGCAACGCAACCCAGAAAAACCTGGACCGCATCAGTGCGCTGTACGAAAAGCGCTTTGCGAAGGTGACCGACGTCCTGGACCTGCGGGCACGTGTCGATGCATTGGTTGCTCAGGAAGTGGAAGCGAAGAACCAGGCACGCCTGGCGCGCGCCGCGTTGTCGGAGATCGTCGGGCGCCCGGTGACTGAGAAGCTCAGCCGGGTGCGTGACGATGTACAGCTGAAAGTGTCCGACCAGTCGCTGGAAAGCTGGGTGCAACTGGCGCAGGAAGAGAACCCGTCGATCAAGGCCAACACGAGTGCCGTAGAAGCTGCCCAGGCCGGTGTTCGCGAAGGCAAGGGCGGCCATTATCCGACCCTGAGCCTGAACCTGAACGCACAGAACACCAACGAAGGCTACAACAATGCCCTCGCGCCCAAGACCGACAGCTATGTCGCGGGTGTGGCGTTGTCCGTTCCTATTTATAGCGGTGGCTCGACGTCGGCCCGTGTTCGCGGTTTGTACCAGGATCAGGTCGCGGCAGAGCAGCAACTGGAGTATTCCCGTCGACAAGTCGTCAAAGAAACTACCAATGCTTACTTGACCGCAGACTCAAGCGTCGAAAAAATACGCGCCAACCGAAATGCCCTGGAATCAGCCGAACAGTCGAGCATCGCTTCACAAAAGGCATTCGAATACGGAGTTGTTAACGCAGTGGATGTTCTGACGGCCACGCAGAACGAGTTCAAGGCTCGTCGTGACCTGCTCAAGACTCAGTACGACTTCATCACTAATTTGTTCATTCTCAATCGCTGGGCCGGCAAGCTGTCCGCCGAGAGCGTTGAAAGCGTGAACGTATGGCTAAGTAATAACAGCAAAACTGAGCCAGCCCCAGATCGGAAAACCAGCAAATGAACGCACCTAGCAAAAGCGCCATCATCACAGGAATCACCGGGCAGGACGGCGCGTACCTTACCGAACTTCTGTTGAATAAAGGTTACAAGGTCTACGGTACCTATCGCCGGACCAGCTCCGTCAATTTCTGGCGTCTGGAAGAAGTCGGCGTTGCCAACCATCCGAATCTGGAACTGGTCGAGCACGACCTGACCGATCTGTCGGCCAGCATCCGCCTGATGCAGAAAGCCGAGCCTTGCGAAGTCTATAACCTGGCTGCGCAGAGCTTCGTGGGTGTGTCCTTTGATCAACCGCTGACCACCGCCGAAATCACCGGTCTGGGTGCGGTCAACCTGCTCGAAGCCATCCGCATCGTCAATCCGAAGATTCGTTTCTACCAGGCGTCAACGTCTGAGATGTTCGGTAAGGTGCAGCAGGTTCCGCAAACCGAAGCCACTGACTTCTACCCGCGCAGCCCCTACGGAGTTGCCAAGCTCTACGCGCACTGGATGACCATCAACTATCGCGAGTCCTACGATATCTTTGGCTCCAGCGGCATCCTGTTCAATCACGAGTCGCCACTGCGCGGCAAAGAGTTCGTGACCCGCAAGATCACCGACGCCGTGGCACGCATTTCCCTGGGCATGCAGGACGTCCTGGAACTGGGCAACATGGACGCCAAGCGCGACTGGGGTTTTGCCAAGGAATACGTCGAAGGCATGTGGCGCATGCTGCAGGTCGACCAGCCTGACACTTTCGTCCTGGCTACCAACCGCACCGAAACCGTTCGTGATTTCGTGTCCATGGCATTCAAGGCTGTCGACATCAATCTGGAATGGAAGGGCAGTGCCGACAACGAGCACGGCATCAATACTGCGACTGGCAAGACCGTCATTCAGGTCAACCCGAAATTCTACCGTCCGGCCGAAGTCGAGCTGCTGATCGGTGACCCGGAAAAAGCCAGGCGCGTGCTGGGCTGGGAAGCCAAGACCAGTCTGGAAGAGCTGTGCGACCTGATGGTCAAAGCCGATCTGACCCGTGTTCAAAGCGGCAAATCGTTCTGATATCTGTTAGCTAGATAGCTATATATCTAGCTAGAAAAGGGTCGCGTGAAAACGCGGCCCTTTTTTATAGGCGTAAAACTTCACACGGCAAGAGCGACCCCGACCGCCGGCAACCTGCTTATGATGCTTGGCATCCGGACGGGTTCGCGAGCAAGCTCGCTCTTACCGAGACACACTTCAAATTGGTCTAGCCATGCATAACGAAACACAGGTCACCATCCACCAGTTCGCCATCAGTGTCAGCCACGGCGACGGCATCAGTAACGGCATGATGCTGACCCGCAAGCTGCTGCGTCTGGCCGGCATCAAGTCCGATATCTACTGCATCCGGCCTTCAGACCAGATGGCGGGTGACGTGTTGTGCATGGACGATTACCTGCCGGGCAGCGCCGATGCGCTGCTGGTGCATCACGGCATTGGCAACCCGGTCGAATCCTGGCTACGCGACCTGCCGGAACGCAAATTCATGGTGTTCCACAACATCACGCCGGGCGAACTTTTTCCGCCCGACCACGCGATCCAGCCGATGCTCGCCCACGGTTGGGAGCAGGTCGACAGCTGGCGCCACTGGCTGACCGGCAGCATTGCCGACTCCCAGCAAAACCTGCAGGAACTGCTCAAGCGCGGTTACGACGAACACAACACCACCGAAATTCCACTGCTGGTGGACCTGGACCGCATCCAGCCCCACGCGGTCAAGCGGCACGATACCCCGCGTCCGTTCACCCTGCTGTTCGTGGGCCGGATCATGCCGCACAAAAACCAGCTGATGCTGGTAGAAGCCTTCGCGCAGCTGCTGCGCAACACCCAGGTGCCGTTGCAGCTCTACATCGTTGGCGGCTTCACCGTTGCCGAGTACAAGGACCAGATCGAGCAGCGCATTCGCGAGCTGGGCATCGAAGCCTTCGTCAACCTCACCGGCAAGGTCGACGACGACACGCTCAACGCCCTGTATTGCCGCAGCGACCTGTTCGTGTCCTTGAGCAAGCACGAAGGCTTCGGCATGCCGCTGATCGAAGCGATGGCCCACGGTCTGCCGGTGCTGGCGTATGACGCGCCGCACAGCAACGTGGTCCACACCCTGGGCACGGCCGGTCTGCTGCTGGACAATGCCGAACCTGTCGAGGTTGCGGCGACCATCGCCCAGATCATGGAAAACCCCGCACTGCGCCGCAGCATGAAACAGCGCGGTGCCGAGCGTATGCACGAGTTTGCCTACCAGCACCTTTACGATCGCCTGAGTGCCTTTCTGGCCCGGTTCGACATCCAGCTGCCGCACTTCAGCTTTCCGGTCGAGGCACCGCGCGCGGCCGTGGACTTCCGGGTCGAAGGGCCGTTCGACAGCACCTACAGCCTGGCGTTGGTCAATCGCGAACTCGCCAGGGCGCTCGCCGAACACGGCCACAAGACCGCGCTGCGTGCCACGGAAGGTCCGGGCCCGATCCCTGTCGATCAAGCGTTTCTGCTCGACAACCCGGACTGCGCCCAACTGTGCGCCCGGGCCGAACAGCCTGCGCGTAACGTGCTGCGCCTGATGTACCCGCCACGGGTCACCGACATGCAGGGCGATCTGAACGTCATGTCCTGCTACGGCTGGGAAGAGTCTTGCCTGCCGCAAGCCTACTGCCATGATTTCAACCACCAGACGCACCTGATCACCAGCATGTCGAGCTGGGTCACCACCACCCTGCAAGACAACGGTGTCACCGCGCCGCTGGCCACGGTGGGGCTTGGGGCAGACCACATCCTCAAGGCCGACATCGACTTCAACAGCCTGCCGCCCATGCCGCAGACCACCGACCAGCGCCTCAAGCTGCTGCACGTGTCGTCCTGCTTTCCGCGCAAAGGCGTCGACGTATTGCTCAAGGCTTATAGTCAGGCGTTCACGGCCCAACAGCCGGTTGTGCTGATCATCAAGACCTTCCCCAACCCGCACCACAACATCCAGCAGCAGCTGGCCGACTGGCGTGCCGAGTTCCCGGACGCACCAGCTGTGGAGCTGATCGAACAGGACCTGCCGGACTCAGCCCTGCGTGCGCTCTACACCCTGGCCGATGCGCTGGTCGCGCCGTCCCGCGGCGAAGGCTTCGGTCTGCCGCTGGCCGAAGCGATGCTGCACCGCTTGCCGGTGATCGTCACCGGTGCCGGTGGCCAGAGCAACTTCTGCACACCCGACACCGCCTGGCTGATCGACTACCGCTACGAGCGCGCCCGCACGCACCTGCAGGCTGCTGCGTCGGTCTGGTTCGAGCCGGATGCCGATCATTTGACCCGTCTGCTTCAGGCGTTTCATCAGGCCTGGAGCACGGGCGGGCTTGAAGCCATGACGGCTCCGCGCGTTGCGGCCGCTGAGGCCTTGATCCGCAGCCGCTTCACCTGGTCGGAAGTGGCCAAGGCCAGCGCCGAAGCCATTGACTGGGCCGGGCGTCAGCCCTTGCTGAAAAAAGCCCCGCGCCTGGGTTCGGTGACGTCCTGGAACAGCGCCTGCGGCATCGCCACCTACAGCACCAAATTGCTGCTGCCGGCGTTTGGTCTGGATTGCCGGATCTTTGCCAACGACGACGCCGTGCTCACCGCCGGTGATCAACCCAACATCGAGCGCTGCTGGACAGCGGGGGACCACGACTCGCTGGATCGCCTCAAGGCGGCCATCGAAGCGTCCGGCGTCGACACGCTGCTGCTGCAGTTCAACTTCTCGTTCTTCAACCTCAAGGCTTTTGCCGGGTTGCTGGACTGGGCTCATGGCCGGGGCATTCGCACGCTGGTGGTGTTCCACTCCACGGCCGACGTGAAGCACGGCGAAACCCTCAAGTCGCTGCGCGACCTGCGCGAATCGCTGGCCCAGTCAGCGCGCCTGATGGTGCACAGCGTGGGCGACATGAACCGCCTCAAGGACTTCGGCCTGCGCGACAACCTGCTGATGTTCCCCCACGGCGTGATCGACACACCGCCGCCGGCACCTGGTCCGCTCCAGTTGGCCGCCAACCTCAAGGGCAAGACCATCATTGCCAGCTATGGCTTTTTGCTCCCGCACAAGGGCATGCCGGAGCTGATCGAGGCTTTCGCGTTGCTAGCCCGCAAGGACCCGACGCTGCACCTGCTGCTGGTCAACGCGCAATACCCGGTCGCGGCATCGGCCGAGCTGGCCGAAACCTGCCGCGGGCGTATTCAGCAGGACGATCTCAAAGGGCGGGTGACGCTGATTACCGACTACCTGACCGACGAGCAATCGCTGGCCTGGCTGGGCATGGCTGACGCCATTGTGTTCCCGTACCAGCACACGCAAGAGTCTTCGAGTGCCGCAGTGCGTTGGGGTTTGAGCACCGGTCGTCCGGTTTTCTGCACCCCGCTGGCCATCTTTGAAGACGTGGCGGATGCGGTCACCTTCCTGCCCGGCACTGATAGCGAAACAATGGCCTATGGTTTGCGTCAGAATCTGGACGCAGGCCCGAAATCATTGCAGGAAACCTGGCTCCGCAATCACGGGTGGACAACCGTTTCAGCGCGTTTGAGGAACATCCTCACGTCGCTCTCGGCAGAAATTCACGGAACTTTAGCCGACAAAAAAAAGTGAAATTTCCTACGGGCTTATAGAAAATTTCTCATGGACAATCACGAAATAGTTAGGCGACGGCTATTGTTACGCCACTCTTTTGACATGTATGATCGGTGCGGTCTGTAGGATACGTCCCTGATACCTTTGAGAAAAAGTCTCAGGAAATTTCCTACGGCAGTCGGAATTATTTCCGACGCCCATAACGGGTGCCACGGCTATGACGGCCGTGGCGACAGGCTGAGCCGACGGGCTCTTTTTTCCGAACGGAAGCCTGGGTGTCGATATCGACTCATATTGGAGATGAAAACGTAATGGCTACTACTTCCGCACAAGTTCAACAACTGTATGTTGCTTACCTGGGCCGCGCTGCCGACAAGGCTGGTCTGGACTACTGGTTGAACGAACTGAACGGTTCCACTACTGCCCCTGCTTCCCTGACTCTGGAAAACCTGCGCGCTAACTTCGTTAACGAGCAGGCAGAGTACCAAGACGCTTACGCTGGTCTGACTCGCAGCGAAACCGTTTCCAAGATCTACCTGCAACTGTTCGGCCGTCCAGCCGACGCTGCTGGCCTGGAATACTGGACCAATGGTGCTGGTGCTTCCGTCAATGCTGACCAGCTGCTGGTTGCTTTCGTAAACGGCGCTTCGGCGGCCGATGCTCAAGTCATCACTAACAAGGTTCTGGTTGCTGAGGTTTACACTTCGACTGCTGGTGCTAACTACGTTGCTGCTGACGCTAAATCTGTTATCGCC
>JARDZH010000028.1 GCA_029240955.1 Pseudomonas sp.
GATCGGGTGCCCGGTCAGGTACAGACCGAGGGTTTCCTTCTCGCCGCGCAGACGATCCTTGAGGCTCAGCTCGCGGGTCTTGCGATGGTTGGCGTAAACGTCCGCGTCCTCTTCGACCCACAACCCGCCAAACAGGTCTGAGTGACCGCTGTCACGGCTGCGCGCGGTCTGCTCGGCGGCCTGGATCGCTTCTTCAAGCGCGGCCAGCAGCACTGAGCGGTTACGGTCGATGTTGGCCTGATACGCCTTGGGTTCCAGCTCGAAATACGGGCCGAGGCGGTCCAGCGCGCCGCTGCGGATAAGCCCGTCGAGCGTGCGTTTGTTCACGCGCTTGAGATCGACCCGTGCGCAGAAGTCGAACAGATCCTTGAATGGCCCGTTCTGCCGCGCTTCCGTGATGGCTTCGACCGGCCCTTCGCCCACGCCCTTGATCGCACCAAGGCCGTAGAGAATCCGGCCGTCGTCGCTGACCGTGAACTTGAATTCGGAAATGTTCACGTCCGGCGCGTCGAGACGCAGCTTCATCGTGCGCACTTCTTCGATCAAGGTCACGACCTTGTCGGTGTTGTGCATGTCCGCCGACAGTACCGCGGCCATGAACGGCGCCGGGTAATGGGTCTTCAGCCACGCGGTCTGATAAGACACCAGACCGTAGGCGGCGGAGTGAGACTTGTTGAAGCCGTAACCGGCGAATTTCTCCACCAGGTCGAAAATGTTACCCGCCAGATCCGGGTCGATGTTGTTGCTCTTGCAGCCCTCAATGAAACCGCCGCGCTGCTTGGCCATTTCCTCGGGCTTCTTCTTGCCCATTGCCCGGCGCAGCATGTCGGCGCCGCCAAGGGTGTAGCCCGCCATGACCTGGGCAATCTGCATCACCTGTTCCTGGTACAGGATGATGCCGTAGGTTGGGGCAAGTACCGGCTTGAGGCCTTCGTACTGGTAATCGACGTGCGGGTAAGACAGCTCGGCCCGACCGTGTTTACGGTTGATGAAGTCGTCCACCATGCCTGATTGCAGGGGGCCTGGACGGAACAGTGCAACCAGTGCGATCAAGTCTTCCAGGCAGTCGGGCTTGAGCTTTTTGATCAGCTCCTTCATGCCTCGGGATTCGAGCTGGAATACCGCGGTGGTTTCGGCGCGCTGCAGCAACTGGTAAGTCGGCAGGTCATCAAGCGGAATGAACGCGATGTCCAGCGGCTCTTCATTGACCTTGGCGCGGTCGCGGTTGATGGTCTTGAGCGCCCAGTCGATGATGGTCAGGGTCCGCAGACCCAGGAAGTCGAACTTCACCAGCCCGGCCGCCTCGACATCATCCTTGTCGAACTGGGTAACCAGACCGTCGCCTTCCTCATCGCAGTAGATCGGCGAAAAGTCGGTCAGCTTGGTGGGCGCGATCACCACACCACCGGCGTGCTTGCCGACGTTACGCACCACGCCTTCGAGCTTGAGGGCCATTTCCCAGATTTCGGCCGCTTCCTCATCGACCTTGAGGAAGTCGCGCAGCACCTCTTCCTGCTCGTAAGCCTTTTCGAGCGTCATGCCGACTTCGAACGGGATCATTTTCGACAGACGGTCCGCCAGGCCATAGGACTTGCCTTGCACCCGCGCCACGTCACGGACCACCGCTTTTGCAGCCATGGAACCGAAGGTGATGATCTGGCTCACCGCATTGCGGCCGTATTTGTCTGCCACGTACTCAATGACCCGATCGCGGCCATCCATGCAGAAGTCGACGTCGAAGTCGGGCATGGAAACCCGCTCGGGGTTCAGGAAGCGTTCGAACAGCAGGTCATATTCCAGCGGGTCGAGGTCGGTAATCTTCTGGACGTAAGCCACCAGCGATCCGGCACCCGATCCACGCCCTGGCCCTACTGGCACGCCATTGCTCTTGGCCCACTGGATGAAGTCCATCACGATCAGGAAGTAACCGGGAAATCCCATCTGGATGATGATATCCAGCTCGAAATTCAGCCGGTCGACGTAGACCTGACGCTTCGCTTCGTAGTCTTCGGTGGTGTCCTTGGGCAAGAGCACGGAAAGACGTTCTTCGAGGCCTTCGAACGACACCTTGCGGAAGTACTCATCGATGGTCATGCCATCGGGAATCGGGAAGTTGGGCAGGAAGTGCGTGCCCAGTTTGACGTCGATGTTGCAGCGCTTGGCGATTTCGACGGTGTTTTCCAGCGCCTCCGGCAGGTCGCTGAACAGCTCGGCCATTTCCTCGGCGCTCTTGAGGTACTGCTGATCACTGTAGTTATGCGAACGGCGCGGATCGTCCAGCGCCCGGCCTTCGCCGATGCACACGCGAGTTTCGTGGGCTTCGAAATCGGATTGCTTGATGAAGCGCACATCGTTGGTCGCCACCAGTGGCGCACCATGACGCTCGGCCAGCGCCACGGCGGCATGCAGATGCTCTTCGTCGTTGGTGCGGTTGGTGCGCTGCACTTCGATGTAGAAGCGGTCCGGGAAGATCGCCATCCACTTGCGCAGCAGTTCATCCGCTTCGCCAGGGTTGCCACCCAGCAGCGCCATACCGATTTCGCCTTCCCGCGCGGCGGACAGCGCAATCAGCCCTTCGCTCGCTTCGGCAACCCATTCCGGCTGCACAATCACCAGTCCGTTGCGCTGGCCGTCCATGAAGCCTCGGGAAATCAGCTCGGTCAGATTGCGGTAGCCCAGCGGGTTCATCACCAACAGGCTGATGCGGCTGAGCGGCGCATCCTCGTCGCGCCCGGCCAACCACAGGTCCGCGCCACAGATCGGCTTGATGCCCGCACCCTGCGCTGCCTTGTAGAACTTGACCAGCGAGCACATGTTGTTCTGATCGGTCACCGCCACGGCCGGCATGTTCATCGCGGTCAGCGCTTTGATCAGCGGCTTGACGCGAACCAGGCCGTCGACCAGCGAGTATTCGGTGTGCAGGCGTAGATGAACGAAAGAAGCCGGCATGGTGATCCTATAGCGGGTGGACACTGAAAACGAAGGTCGGGATTGTAGCGATCCCGGGGGCGTACGTCAGTTCTGAAGCAGACCGAACGTAAGCGACGGCGAAGCGATCATCATCGCCTCGCGGGCCTCATAGGCCGCGCGCACGGGCGCAAACGAACGCCGGTGAATCGGGGTCGGCCCCAGACGGGCCAGCGCTTCCAGATGGACGGGCGTCGGGTAGCCTTTATGGCCGCCGATCCCGTAACCCGGGTACGTGAGTTCATGAGACGCCATCTCACGGTCGCGGCTCACCTTGGCGAGAATCGATGCCGCAGCGATGGCCGGCACCTTCGCATCGCCCTGAATCACCGGCGCCGACGGCACCGCCAGTTGCGGACACCGGTTGCCATCGATCAACGCCAGCTTTGGCGTAATGCTCAGCCCTTCCACCGCGCGCTTCATGGCAAGCATGGTCGCGTGCAGGATGTTCAGGCTATCGATCTCATGCACCTCGGCGCGGGCGATGAACCAGCACAAGGCTTTTTCGCGAATCTCGTCGAAGAGTTTCTCGCGCCTGGCCTCGGTGAGCTTTTTGGAATCGTTGAGCCCGAGGATCGGCCGCGCCGGGTCGAGAATGACGGCTGCGGTCACGACCGCGCCGCATAGCGGGCCACGCCCGACCTCATCAACGCCGGCGACCAGATCTTCGACCAGATTGAAATCCAGACCCATTTGCATCGATGAAGCACTCATTGTTTGGATGACTGGCCGATCAGGTTCAACACGGCATCGGCGGCCTGGTTGGACGCATCGCGGCGCAAGGTGCGATGGATCTCGTCGAAACCTGTGGTCTGCGCCTGTCCACCGTCGATCAGCGGCAGCAGCGTTTGCGCCAAGGCTTGCGGCGTCGCCGCATCCTGCAGCAGCTCGGGCACCAGCAGACGCTGCGCCAGCAGGTTGGGCAGCGACACGTACGGGCTTTTCACCATACGCTTGAGAATCCAGAAGGTAACCGGCGCCAGTCGATAGGCAACCACCATCGGTCGCTTGTACAGCAGCGCTTCGAGCGTAGCGGTGCCGGACGCTATCAGGACAGCGTCGCAGGCCGCCAGGGCCACATGCGACCGGCCGTCGAGCAACGTGATCGGCAGACTGCGCTGTTCGAGCAGTTGCTCGATCTGCGCGCGACGCTGCGGGCTGGCGCACGGCAGCACAAAGCGTAGCTCGGGACGCTCGGCCAGCAGGCGTTCTGCGGTATCGAAGAACAGCGCCCCCAACCGTCCGACTTCTCCGCCACGGCTACCGGGCATCAGCGCAACGACCGGACCTTCACCGAGGCCCAGTTCGGCGCGTGCAGCGTCGCGATCCGCGTCGAGGGGAATGGTATCGGCCAGCGGGTGGCCCACAAACCGTACCGGAACGCCCTGTTCTTCATAAAAGCGTGCTTCGAACGGCAGCAGCGTCAGCATCAGGTCGCAGCCTTCGCGAATCTTCAGGACGCGCTTCTGCCGCCACGCCCATACCGACGGGCTGACATAGTGCACAGTCTTGATGCCGACGCGACGCAGCTGCAGCTCAATGTTCAGTGTGAAATCCGGCGCGTCGATCCCGATGAACACATCGGGCCTGGCGTCGATCAGGGTCTGGACGAGCAGCTTGCGACGGGCCAGCAGTTCACGGAGCCGGCCGAGCACTTCGACAAGCCCCATGACGGACAAGCGCTCCATGGGGAAGTACGACGTCATGCCTTCGGCTTCCATCAGTGGACCGCCGACGCCAATGAACTCGGCATCCGGGTGACGCGCCTTGATGGCCCGCATCAGGCCGGAGCCGAGAATATCGCCCGACGCCTCGCCCGCTACCAGAGCGATACGCAAAGGAGTACTCATATCAGCGGGTGATGCCGCGGGTCGAAGACTGGATCGACTGCAGGAACAACGCGACTTCAGGATGCTTGGCGGCAGGCTCGGCCAGTTCGGCGATTGCCAGCTCGATGGTCAGGCCCTGGCGATAGACCGTCTTGTACGCGCGACGCAGCGCGTGAATGGCTTCTTCGCTGAATCCGCGACGGCGCATGCCTTCGAAGTTCATGCTTCGCGCTTCGGCCGGGTTGCCAAAGACCGTCACGAACGCCGGTACGTCTTTGCCGATCGCCGTGCCCATGCCGGAAAAGCTGTGCGCGCCGATATGGCAGAACTGATGCACCAGCGTGAAACCGGACAGGATCGCCCAATCGCCCACATGAACATGCCCCGCCAGCGCGGTGTTGTTCACCAGGATGCAGTGGTTGCCGATCACGCTGTCGTGCCCGATATGGGCGTAAGCCATGATCAGGTTATGGTCGCCAAGCGTGGTTTCGGCACGGTCCTGAATGGTCCCGCGGTGAATCGTCACCCCTTCACGAATGACGTTGTGATCGCCGATGACCAGACGAGTCGCCTCGCCCTTGTATTTGAGATCAGGCGTGTCCTCGCCCACCGACGAAAACTGGTAGATGCGGTTGTGCTTGCCGATGCGCGTCGGGCCCTTGAGGACCACGTGCGGACCGACCACTGTACCCTCGCCAATTTCCACACCGGGTCCGATGATCGACCAAGGGCCGACCTCCACGCTGTCGGCCAGCACGGCCGTCGGATCGATGATTGCACGAGGGTCAATCAAACTCATAGCTTGCGTTCCGCGCAGATGATTTCTGCCGAGCATACAGGCTTGCCGTCGACAGTGGCCTGACACTCGAACTTCCAGATCTGACGCTTGCTGCTCAGGAACTTCGCTTCCAGCACCAGTTGGTCACCCGGCAGCACAGGCTGACGGAAACGCAGCTTGTCGGAGCCGACGAAGTAGTAGAGCGTGCCATCGGAAGGCTTGGTATCGAGCATCTTGAACGCCAAGATACCTGCTGCCTGAGCCATCGCTTCAATGATCAGCACACCCGGCATGATCGGGTGCTGAGGGAAATGGCCCTCGAAGAAAGGCTCGTTGACGCTGACATTCTTGTAGGCGCGAATGTTTTTGTTCTCGATATCCAGCTCGGTTACGCGATCCACCAGCAGGAACGGGTAACGATGAGGCAGGTATTCGCGAATTTCTTTGATGTCCATCATTTCGAGGGGAAGCCTGTAGTAAAGATTGGGAGTGCGCCGCGACTGCGCAGCACTCCTCTGCATCAAGGAGGCAGTTTATCGACTGTGCACGCTTGATATTAAAATGTGATCAGCCATCAGATGAAGCATTGCTGTCGCAGGTCACGGTCTCGACCGTCTTTTCCAGCTTCTGCAACCGCCGCGCCATCTCGTCGATCTTGCGAATACGCGCCGCACTTTTGCGCCACTCCGCAGCCGGCTGCATGGCAGTACCGGAAGAATACGAGCCGGGTTCCGTGATCGAATGCGTCACCATGGTCATGCCGGTGATGAACACGTTGTCACAGATTTCGATATGCCCCACCAGCCCGACGCCACCGGCGAGCATGCAGTGCTTGCCGATTTTGGTGCTGCCGGAAATCCCGACGCAAGCCGCCATGGCCGTGTGATCACCGATCTGCACGTTGTGAGCGATCTGGATCTGGTTATCCAGCTTCACGCCGTTGCCGATCCGGGTGTCAGCCAGCGCACCGCGATCGATCGCGGTGTTCACGCCGATTTCCACATCGTCACCGACCGTGACGCCGCCGATCTGGGCAATCTTCTGCCAGATGCCTTTCTCGTTGGCGAAACCGAAGCCTTCACCCCCCAGAACCGCACCGGACTGGATCACCACACGTTTGCCGATACGCACGTCGTGGTACAGGGTGACACGAGGCGCAAGCCAGCCACCCTCGCCGATTTCGCAGCGTGCGCCGATGAAGCAATGGGCGCCGATCGTCACGTTCGCTGCGATCACCGCACCGCTTTCAATCACTGCGAACGCACCGACGCTGGCCGACGGATCGACCTGAGCATCGTCTGCCACGACAGCGGACGGATGAACCCCGACGCTGGCTTTGGGTTTGGGATCGAACAGATGAGAGATGCGCGCGTAGGCCAGATACGGGTCCGGTACCAGCAGCGCGTCTCCGCTGTAAGCATCGGCATCGGCCGGCTTCAGAAGCACGGCACCGGCTTTCGCCTCTGCGAGGTATTTGCGGTACTGAGGATTTGCCAGGAAGCTGAGCTGATCAGGGCCGGCCTCTTGTAAAGTGGCCAGCCCGGTGATGTTCCTGTCCTGGTCGCCACGCAACGTGGCGCCAAGGAACTCGGCCAATTGGCCGAGTTTGATGATTGTGCTCATATTACTTCAGCTGATTCATGCGCTCGATGACTTGGCGAGTGACGTCATACTGAGGTTTGACATCAATCACTGCACCGCGCTCGAACACCAGGTCAAAGCCGCCTTTCTTGATGACTTCTTCAACAGCCTGATCCAGCTTCGGCTTGAGTTGCTTGAGCATTTCACGGTCGGCAACGGCCTTGGCTTCGTTCAGTTCCTTGGACTGGAATTGGAAGTCACGGGCTTTTTGCTTGAATTCCAGCTCCAGACGCTCGCGCTCAGGCTGAGCCATCTTGTCACCGCCGCTGACCAGACGATCCTGAATACCTTTGGCGCTGCTTTCCAGACCTTTGAGTTTGGTCAGCTGTGGGCCGAATTTCTTCTCTGCGTCCACTGCATACTTCTTGGCAGCGTCCGATTCCAGCAGAGCCATCTGATAGTTCAGGACGGCAATTTTCATGTCGGCGAACGCTGGGCCGGCAACTAGAACGGAAGCCAGCATTACCAATTGAGTCAACTTACGCACAATACAACTCCTACAGAATTCGTTGCGTTATCAAAGACCGGACGCTTAGAACGTCTGACCCAGGGAGAATTGGAAGACTTGGGTTTCAGAATCGTCATCCGGCTTCTTGATCGGCATCGCCAGCGCGAAGCTGAGCGGACCGAGAGCGGTGATCCAGGTCACGCCCACACCGACCGAACTTGCCATGCCCGATAAGTCGACGTTATTGCATTCAACTTTCTCGCCGTTACGTGTCCGGTTCGAGTCACAGTTAGTGTCGAATACATTACCCACATCCCAGAATACCGAGGTACGCAGCGAGCGCTGGTCCTTGATGAACGGCAGCGGGAACATGACTTCTACACCGCCCTGCACCAGCGCGTTACCACCGAACGGCAGCGGATCCTGATCCGGGTCTGGGTCAGTGCCATTCTTGCCAGAGCTTGGCGTACTGCGTGGGCCCAGCGTACTGTCCTTGAAGCCACGGACCGAGTTGAAGCCACCGGCATAGTAGTTTTCATAGAACGGCAGACCCGAGGTCGAACCGTAACCGTCACCAAAGCCAAGCTCGGTGTGAAGGCGCAGGGTGTAGTTGTCGCTGATCGGGTGGAAATACTGAGCACGGTAGTCGAGCTTGAAGAACGAGAGGTCGCTACCCGGCAATGTGCTTTCCAGCACCAGGCTCTGGGAATGACCACGGGTTGCCAGCACGCCCTTGTTTAGGGTCGATTCGGACCAGCCCACAGAGGCCTTGAAGTTCAGGAAGCTGTCGCCCTCTTGATTGATGAAGTCGAAAATTTCATCAACGGTGTAGCGGCCGGTCTTGATCTCATCCTGTTGTACGTTCAGGCCATAGGTCAGACGCGAGGTTTCGCTGATCGGGTAACCGAGGCTGATACCGGCACCCAGGCTGTCTACTGCGTAGCTCGCTACGTCTACGTCGAGATCGTCGTAGTCGGTGGTGCGATAGAACGCGTTGTAACCGAGGCTGACGCCATCCGGCGTGTAGTACGGATCCACGTAGCTGAAGTTGTAACGGCTCTGGTATTCGCTGCGGGTCAGACCGATGCTGACCTTGTTACCGGTACCCAGGAAGTTGTTCTGGCTGATCGAGCCACCCAGGATCAGGCCTGCGCTCTGCGCGAAGCCGACGCTGGCGGTGATCGAACCGGAAGCCTGTTCTTCAACGGCGTAGTTCACGTCGACCTGATCATCGGTGCCCGGTACGGCCGGGGTTTCGACGTTGACTTCCTTGAAGAAGCCCAGACGATCCAGACGGGTCTTGGACTGGTCAATCAGATAAGTCGATGCCCAGCCGCCTTCCATCTGGCGCATTTCGCGACGCAGCACTTCGTCTGCAGACTTGGTGTTGCCACGGAAGTTGATGCGGTTGACGTAGGCACGCTTGCCCGGATCGACCACGAAGGTGATGTCGACAGTATGGTCTTCGGCATTCGGCGTCGGGACACCGTTGACGTTGGCGAAGGTATAGCCTTCGTTACCCAGACGGCGGGTGATCAGTTCGGACGTCGTGGTCATGACCTTGCGGGAGAAGACCTGGCCTGGCTGCACCAGCAGCAGAGACTTGACCTGGTCCTCAGGCACTTTCAGGTCGCCGCTGAGCTTGACCGACTTGACGCTGTACTTCTCGCCTTCGTTCACGTTGACAGTGATGTAGACGTTTTTCTTGTCCGGCGTGATCGATACCTGGGTCGAGGCGATATCCATGTTGATATAGCCGCGGTCCAGGTAGTAGGAGCGCAGACGCTCCAGGTCACCGGACAGTTTTTCACGTGCGTACTTGTCATCGTTCTTGAAGAACGACAACCAGTTGGTGGTCTTGAGTTCGAACAGGTCGATCAGGTCTTCGTCAGGGAACACGTTGTTGCCCACGACGTTGATGTGCTGAATCGCTGCTACGGTGCCTTCATTGATGTTGATCTTCAGACCGACGCGGTTGCGCGGCTGAGGAACGACTTCGGCGTTGACTTCAGCCGAGTAACGGCCCTGCGCCACATACTGGCGCTGCAATTCGTTACGCACGCCTTCGAGGGTCGCGCGCTGGAAGATCTCGCCTTCGGCCAGACCGGACTGCTTGAGCCCCTTCATCAGGTCTTCGGTGGAGATAGCCTTGTTGCCTTCGATCTCGATGCTGGCGACCGATGGACGCTCGACAACAGAGATGACAAGCACGTTGCCGTCACGACCCAGCTGGATATCTTGAAAGAAACCGGTTTTGAACAACGCACGGGTAGCTTCAACCAGACGACCGTCATCCGCTTGCTCGCCAACGTTCAGCGGCAATGCGCCGAACACGCTGCCGGCGGATACCCGCTGCAGCCCGTTGACCCGGATGTCGGAGATGGTGAAGGACTCGGCGTGAACTTCAGCGATCATCAGTACGGCAAGAACCGCAGTTAGCAGCAGACGTTTCATGAAGTCCTTTCTTATTCCAACTGGCAATAAACAAACTGGATTCGCAACACAGCAACGCTTAAAGACGACCCAGATCGTTCACCAGGGCGAGCAGCATAACGCCCACCACCAGACTGATACCGATCTGAACCCCCCAACCTTGTACCTTGTCCGAAAGGGGACGACCACGCGCCCACTCGATCAGATAAAACAGCAAATGCCCGCCATCCAGCACGGGAATAGGTAACAAATTCAGGACACCCAGGCTAATGCTCAGGTAGGCGAGGAAGTTGAGAAAATCTCCCATGCCCGACTGGGCCGAAGCGCCCGCCACTTTAGCAATGGTTATCGGTCCACTCAAGTTTTTTACCGAGAGCTCGCCGAACAACATTTTCTTGAGTGAGTCGAGGGTCAGCACGCTCATGGTCCAGGTGCGTCTGGCACCTTCGGCCACCGCGGCGAACGGGCCGTAGCTTACTTCTCGCAACATTTCCGGCGGCCAGTCGACGCCTTTCACGCCTGCCCCCAGATAACCTGCAGCCGCCTCGCCTTCGCCACGCGTGGCCAGCGTCAGCGGGATTTCCAGCGGCGCCCCGTCGCGCTCGATGCGCACCGCGATCTTCGCCTCGGGGCGCTCACGCACCCAGTCCACAACCTGTTGCCACTCGTTGACAGGCTGACCGTCGAGTGCCAGCAACCGGTCGCCCATTTTCAGGCCAGCAGCCTGGGCCGGCCCTTTAGGATCGAGTTCTGCGAGAACGGGCAGCAGCGCCGGGCGCCACGGACGGATGCCCAGCGATTTGATCGGATCCGGCTCGGCGGCGCCTTTGAGCCAGTTGTCCAGTGCTAGCGTATGCGGCGTATCGATACTGGAGCCCTGGTCACGAACCTTGAGCGCAATGCTGCCGCTTTCACCGAGACGTCGGACCAGTTGCAGGTTGACCGATGACCAGCCTGTGGTCAGTTCGCCATCGACCGAGACGATTTCCTGCCCGGCAGCGAGACCTGCGCGCTGAGCGATGCTGCCCGCCTCCACGGCGCCGATGACCGGCCGAACCTGTTGGCTGCCCAGCATGGCCAGCGCCCAGAAGAACACCAGCGCCAGAAGGAAATTTGCTGCTGGACCGGCGATCACGATTGCAATGCGCTGGTACACAGACTTGCGATTGAAGGACTGATCGGCAAGCTCGGGCGGAACGTCACCTTCGCGCTCATCGAGCATCTTCACATAACCGCCCAACGGGATGGCCGCGACCACATACTCGGTGCCCTGACGATCATGCCAGCGAATCAGCGGCGTACCGAAGCCCACTGAAAAGCGCAGCACTTTCACGCCACAGCGTCTGGCTACCCAGAAGTGACCGAATTCGTGAAAGGTAACCAGAACACCCAGCGCAACCAGGGTGCCGACAATCATGTATAGCGCGCTCATCAACCTTCTCCGGGTACCGACTCATCGGCACGTGTGTTCATCATCGCAGCTCTGACGGCATGCCCCTGACACATCACATCGTCCCTTTGATCCACATCTTGCAGCGTGTTCCGTTATCGCCCGTTCTTCGCCAGCCAGCGCTGTGCCAGATCACGGGCCTTTGTATCTATCGCGAAGACCGCGTCGAGCGCTTCGACTGCAACGACCGGCTCCTGATCCAGAACCTCCTCGATCATACTCGCGATCTCAAGGTAACGGATGCGACGGTCGAGGAACGCAGCCACTGCGACTTCATTCGCCGCGTTGAGCATTGCAGGCGCACTGCCCCCCGCTTCGGCTGCCTGACGAGCCAGTCGCAAGCATGGAAAGCGCTGTTCATCGGGCTCCTGGAAATCCAGATGACCGATGCGAAACAGATCCAGGGGTGCCACGCCCGACTCGATCCTCGCCGGCCAGGCCAAGGCGTTCGCGATCGGAGTGCGCATGTCCGGATTGCCGAGTTGCGCCAACACAGAACCATCGACGTAATCGACCAGCGAATGAATCACACTCTGCGGATGAATGACCACCTCGACCTGTGCGGGACGGGCGTCGAACAGCCAGCAGGCTTCGATCAATTCCAGTCCTTTGTTCATCATGCTGGCCGAGTCGACCGAGATCTTGCGACCCATGGACCAGACCGGGTGCGCGCATGCCTGTTCCGGCGTCACGTCCTGCAATTGTTCAAGCGGGGTCAGTCGAAACGGACCGCCGGATGCCGTGAGCATGATCCGTCGCACGCCGACTGCGGGCAGTCCGCGCGAATAATCCGAAGGCAGGCACTGAAAGATCGCATTGTGCTCACTGTCGATCGGCAGCAGCACCGCACCGCTGCGGCGCACCGCCTGCATGAACAAGGCGCCGGACATCACCAGCGCTTCCTTGTTGGCCAACAGCACTTTCTTGCCGGCTTCTACAGCCGCCAGCGT
>JARDZH010000029.1 GCA_029240955.1 Pseudomonas sp.
TCTGATCAAGAAAGCGGCGGCAAGGGTCAACAATCGCAACGGCGACCTGCCGGCCGACATCGCAAGACTCATCGAACAAGCTGCCGACGAAGTGCTGAGTGGCGAACATGACGCTCAATTCCCCCTGGTGGTCTGGCAGACCGGCAGTGGCACCCAGAGCAACATGAACGTCAACGAAGTCATCGCCGGGCGCGCCAACGAACTGGCCGGTCAGGGCCGCGGCGGCAAATCGCCGGTGCACCCCAACGACCACGTCAACCGCTCGCAGAGCTCCAACGACTGCTTCCCCACTGCGATGCACATCGCCACGGCTCAAGCGGTCAAGGAACAGCTGCTGCCGGCGATCGCTGAACTGTCCAACGGCCTGGCCGAGCAGTCTGCGCGCCATATGAAGCTGGTAAAAACCGGCCGCACCCACATGATGGACGCGACGCCAATCACGTTTGGTCAGGAGCTGTCGGGCTTCGTCGCTCAGCTCGACTACGCCGACAAAGCCATTCGCGCCGCGCTGCCTGCTGTGTATGAGCTGGCTCAAGGCGGCACCGCAGTGGGCACCGGCCTCAATTCGCCCAACGGTTTCGCTGAAGCCGTCGCGGCCGAACTGGCGGCGCTGTCCGGCCTGCCGTTCGTCACCGCACCCAACAAATTCGCCGCGCTGGCCGGTCACGAACCGCTGACTGCGCTGTCGGGCGCGCTCAAGACCTTGGCCGTTGCGCTGATGAAGATCGCCAACGACCTGCGACTGCTCGGCTCCGGACCGCGCGCAGGACTCGCCGAAGTGCGACTGCCGGCCAACGAACCGGGCAGCTCGATCATGCCGGGCAAGGTCAACCCGACCCAGTGCGAAGCGCTGTCGATGCTGGCCTGCCAAGTGTTGGGCAACGACACCACCATCGGCTTTGCCGCCAGCCAGGGTCACTTGCAGCTGAACGTGTACAAACCGGTGATTATCCACAACGTGCTGGAGTCGATTCGGCTGCTGGCCGACGGCTGCCGCAACTTCAATGAACATTGCGTGGCGGGCATGGAGCCGGACGCAGAAAAGATGGCCGAACACCTGGAACGCGGACTGATGCTGGTCACGGCGCTCAATCCGCATATCGGCTACGACAAGGCCGCGCAGATCGCCAAGAAAGCCTATACCGAAGGCCTGACCCTGCGCGAAGCGGCACTTGCCCTGGGTCATCTGACCGACGAGCAGTTCGACGCCTGGGTCCGCCCGGAAAAAATGCTTGAGGCGGGCAGCAATGGCTGACACCAAGAGTGGTGCCACGCCGCTCGAAGGCAGCGGCAAGCGGATTCTGATGATCTACGGCACTCCGAAGGCGCTGAGCTTCTGCCACGCGCTGGCGGAGGCCTACGCCCAGGGCGCGCGCAACGAAGGACACGTGGTGCGCACGCTGAAACTGGGCGAGCTGGATTTCGATCCCGTGCTGCATTACGGCTATGAGCAGAGTCAGATCCTGGAACAGGACCTGCTCGAAGCCCAACGGCAGATTCACTGGGCCGAGCATTTGGTTCTGGTCTATCCGGTCTGGTGGGGTGGCGTGCCGGCGGTGCTGAGCGGCTTTCTCGACCGGGTGTTGATGCCCGGTTTCGCATTCAAGGCTCACGGCCGCAGGCACCGCTCAAACGAACTGCTGCGTGGCCGGACTGCCGAACTGATCGCCACTCAAGACACGGCACCCGGCTATTTTCGCTGGATCTACGGCGCCCCGGCTCATCGGCAAATGGCCCGCAGCGTGCTCAGCTTTTGCGGGGTCAAGGTCAAGCGTCTCACCGAGTTTGCGCCGGTTCATACCTCTACCGAAGAGCAGCGCCAGCAATGGTTGCGCAAGGCCCAGAAACTGGGCCAGCGCTGACATATCAGGCCTCGGCCAGCCGCGCTTTTCTGGCCTTGAGACCTGCAATCAGGGATGGGCCGAGGGCCGTCAGTGCAGAACCCACCACTACCAGCACTGCACCGCCGTAACCCAGCGCATTGATCTGTTCAGGCTGCACGTAATCGGGCCAGAGATGCGCGGCCACGGCGACCGAGGCCAGTGTCACCAGGGGCGTCAGAGCCAGCGTCGCACTGACACGCGAGGCTTCCCAATGCGCCAGCGCTTCGGCGAACGCGCCATATGCCACCAGTGTATTCAGGCAGCAGGCCAGCAGCAGCCAGCCTTGCACGGGAGTCAGTTGCAAGGCTTCCAGTGGATGCGCCCACGGTGTGATCAGCAGGGCGCAGAACAGGTAGATCACCATCATGACCTGCAGGGAATTCCACACCGTCAGCAACTGCTTCTGGCTCAGGCCATAAAAGGTCCAGACCATCGCAGCCAACAACACAGTCAGAACGCCTGCCGTGTAATCGCCCAGTGAAGTGAACAGTTCGATCAGACGCTCGTTGAAGAACAGCGCGAAGCCCAGCAGCAGCACCGCAAGACCTACGCCCTGCCCCAGGCTGAAACGCTCTTTGAACAAGAAGATGCTGCTGACCAGCAACATGACCGGCCCGGTCTGAATCATCAGTTGCGTGGTGCCGGGGCTCAGCAAACGTAAACCGATCAGGTACAGCACGTAATTACCCACCAGCCCCAGCACCGCCAGCGCGACCAGGCCTTTGCCTCTGGGGCCGAGTGTCTTGAAGCTTGGCAACCGCCGCACCGATGCCAACCAAATGAACAGCAGCGCACCGGACACCAGCAGCCTGAACCAGGTCACCGTCACCGGATCCATCGCTTGCAGCACTTGCTTGAGCTTGACGGGCAGAATGCCCCAGAGCAGCGCCGTCAGCAGCGCAAGACAGAGTCCGTAGACCCAGCGGCCGGAAGAAATGTGCATCGCAGATCCCATGAAGACTTCAAAACAGAGCCACCATTCTAGGCACAGTTACCCAGACGGCACAGTTACAGCTGGCAACACTTAATCGTACGAAGTGTGCTGGTCAGCGCTCGCCATGGTTGCGTCGATACGTTTCGCTGCCCATGGCCTGGATCTGTCCTTCGATCAACGCCTCGAACGGTCGCAACAGCGGGGCGAACGACGTCGGTGATTCCAGGGTTTCCAGTGCATGCACCACCGCTTCAAGGGTCGAGAGCGCATCCGCTGCTGGCGCTTTGCGCAGACGATATCGAGACGTCGGAGCACCGCTGAGCGTAACGCGTGGCAAGGCGGCCAACAGTGGATTCAGGTGCAGGATTTTGCGTGCCTTGCGCCAGGTGCCATCCGGGACAATCAAGAGCGTCGGCAAGTCTTCGGCGCCTTGCCGGGTCAAGACCTGAGCGCCTTCACCGGGAAACAGCAGCCGCGGTTGATAACCAGGCTGACTCAGGAGCTCGTGCAAGTCTTCGAACACCTCGCCCACCCGTAACTGCGCATTCGTCAGCCCCAATGCCGCCAGGCGTGCGGTGTTGAGCGCATGATTGACCTCGCTCGGATGCTGGAGCAGCAACACCCGCGTACGGCTGCCGAGGCTCGGAATCAACGCGCAGAGGCAATGGGCCGCCGGGCGCAGACAGCGTTCGCAACGTGGGCGGGACATTGTTGTTTCTCGGCTGATTCAAGGCTGCGCATTCTAGCCGACTCGCCGCTGTGAACTAGGCCTTTATCGAGGCCATGTGTCCCTGTGCAACACGCGTGTGGCGCCTCACGTTTTGATCCATCGGGCCGCTTTACCGAGCCGACGGTTTTTTTGAGCTAGCCTCAATGGACAGGGCTGGCGCCATGTAGACCCCCTGCTGAATCTTCAAGGATCTAAGTCAGGGGTTCGCAATGAATCGCGAGGGGATCAAACAGAGAGTACTGGATGCGTTGGGAGTCATCCTGGTAGACAAGGACGCTATTCGTGAAGACGCCACGTTTCAGGACCTGGTGCTGGACGACGAAGACGTCGATGAGTTGTTCAACGCGCTCGGGACCGAGTTCGGCTTCGAATTTCCGGAATTCATCAGACAGCGGGCAATCAACAAGCCCGAGCATCTGTCATTGCCGATGATCGTGGATCTGGTGCTGTTGATGCAGCAGGAGCTGGGCGTTGACCCGCAAAACCACACAAGGGCGCGGACGCCAGACAAGCACGAATGATGGTTGCCTGATGAGGGAACGGGACGCCGGACGCGTCCCGAATGCCAGTGGTCTACCGCCAGGCGGTACGTCAGGTATTACCGACGCGGGCGACGACGATCATCGTTGGTGCGAACCGGGATCGGCAGAGGCTTGGGCCGCTCGATCAGCCCCAGAGCTACGCCGACGTCATGGAGCCATTCTTGCAATTTGCTGTTCATAAAGCCCCCTTGAGGGAAAAACACGGCGACCAACTGGTGCTGATCACTCTATAGAGAATCATAGAACCAAGTTGCGGGTTAGCCGAATGACACGGAAAACATTTTCCTGTGACGGGCAATGTGACACCTCCCGCCGCTTACTACTAGCCGGTACGACAAACGGCCCGATTTGCCGGCCGCTCAGTCAGGGTATCGGCTACTCCGGCAACCGCATGAGTCCATCTTCGTCGGTCAATGCACGTTCCAGCAGATCGGCCGGCAGTTGCTTGCTGGCGCGGGCACCCAGCAATTTGAGCTGCTCGCTGCGGCTCACCAGATTGCCGCGGCCATCGGTGAGCTTGTTGCGTGCGGCGCAGTAGGCTTTGTCCAGCTGCTGCAGCCGACTGCCGACTTCGTCCAGATCCTGAATGAACAACACGAACTTGTCGTACAGCCACCCTGCCCGCTCGGCGATTTCCCGGGCATTCTGACTCTGACGCTCCTGCTTCCACAGGCTGTCGATCACTCGCAAGGTGGCCAGCAGCGTGGTGGGACTGACGATGACGATACTGCGGTCGAACGCCTCCTGAAACAGGGTGGGCTCGGCCTGCAACGCCGCGGAAAAAGCCGCTTCGATGGGTACGAAAAGCAGCACGAAATCGAGACTGTGCAAGCCTTCGAGCCGCTTGTAATCCTTGCCGGAAAGCCCTTTGACGTGGTTGCGCAACGAAAGCACATGCTGCTTGAGCGCGGCCTGCCCGATGACCTCGTCGTCAGCGGACACATATTGCTGGTACGCCGTCAGGCTGACCTTCGCATCGACCACCACTTGCTTGTCGCCCGGCAGCATGATCAGCACGTCAGGCTGAAAGCGCTCGCCGTCCGGTCCTTTGAGGCTGACCTGGGTCTGGTACTCACGGCCCTTCTCCAGTCCTGCATGTTCCAGCACCCGTTCGAGAATCAGCTCGCCCCAATTGCCCTGGGTCTTCTGGCCTTTCAGCGCGCGGGTCAAATTGGTCGCCTCGTCGCTCAGGCGCAGGTTCAGTTGCTGCAGACGCTCAAGCTCCTTGCCGAGCGAGAAACGCTCGCGGGCCTCATTCTGATAACTCTCCTCGACGCGCTTCTCGAACGACTGGATGCGCTCCTTGAGCGGGTTGAGCAACTGCCCCAGTTGCTGCTGGCTGGTCTCGGCGAAACGCTGCTCGCGCTCGTCGAAAATCTTGCCCGCCAGTTCGGCAAACTGGGCACGCAACTCGTCCCGGGAACCTTGCAGATCGGTCAGCCGCTGCTGATGGCTCTCCTGCTGCTCGCGCAATTCGGCGCTCAACGAAGCGCACTGCGCGTCGAGGCGCCGAAGTTCGGCTTCCTTGGCGGCCCGCTCATGGCTCCAGCCCAGCGCCGCGTCGCGCCCGTTATCGCACTCCTGACGCAGCAGTTCGACCTCGCGGCGCACCGCCGCCAGCTCTGCCAGCCGGGCGGAATTGGCCTGGCTCAGATCACTGATCTCGTCGCGGCTGGCGTCGAGCTGAGCGTTGAGCCCGTCCTGAGCCATCTGCGCCATGCTCAAGCGTTCGTCGAGCAAAGCCGCGTCAGCCTGAACACGTGCCAGACGACGCTGCAGGTGCCAGGCCAGCGCGAGCAATGGCAACGCAGCGACGGCGAGACCTACCAACAGGCTGTTCAGCTCAAATGCCATAACGACTCCATGCGAAGCGGCTGAATGCCAGCGACATCGTGTGCGAATGAATGATCAAAAGCACCACCACCGTCAACCTGAGTGTGGCAAAGCATTAAAGAGGGAGGGGAAAAACCGGGGGGCATACTCTACTCTCTTTCTGCGCCCGGATCACGTCCGAATCGGGCTGAAAACGTATCGGGACAATCCACAGAAGCTGTGGATAACTCAGTGGACAACGCCCCTTTAACCCCCGCAAACGTAGACAGAATGGGGCCTGCGTTCAAGTTGACGATTTTTTCACCAGTCAAAAAAAATGATGTTTTTCATTGACTTAATAATTCACCGCAGTAAATCAAACCCTTAGCCCTGCATGTGACAGTGATGTGGCAGCTTGTGTCGCTAATGTGCAAAAGCCCCTTTGACAGCTTTATTCCGCTGTTTCAGCGTCGTTACAGCGCTTCCAAGAATGCACAGGCCCTCGATCCCAAGCGGTATGTGCGATTGCCCCGAATAAGCCGGTGCAGAAATTATTTTCATGGGGCTATTGCGCTGGGCTTCCTCGCTGTGTAGGATTGCCGCCGTTAGTACCAAGCTGAAAATCAATTCCGGTCGTAAAGTCCCCCGACAAACGTTCTCCAAGCAGTGGACGATGTTGGCAACAAGGGATCGACCACCTCGATGGTTTCCAGGCATGACCCCCTCGCATTGATGTGCCACAAATGGCGACAGTGCAGTGATGGCTCTCATGATCTGCTTCAACCAGCCTGCAATTGATCAGGATCTGCACCCCGAGCGTCGAACCTTTGCTCCTGTTGTGTTGCCTGCCCTCCTAAGTACCTACCTGTCAGTCCGGCGCCATACGATAAAGCGCGCTTCCACTGACTGCCTTGTTCCAGTCAGGTTCTTCGCCCAGTCAGGCCTCGATATTCGACGCCAGCCCGCGTTTTACTGGAACCATTATTGATGCACGGTATTGTTCCGTGTCGTTTCAGGAAACACCTAAATGCATACTCAGATCCAGACCCAGGACGCAATCCGCACCCTTACCAACGCTTTCGCCCCCATGAACTGCCTTATCATGGCGGCCCGCAAAGGTTGCTTCAGCTTCACCATCGTCAACGAACACGGCATCGCGCGTCACAGCGAACGCCTGTATCCCGATCAGTACACCAGCGCCGAACCGCTGCAGGCAGTGATTGATCGTACCCGTCAGGCGCTCACCGCCTGATCGAGACAGAGCACGCCTCGTCCAGAAAAAGCCCCGCCGCCTGCGGGGCTTTTTCGTTTTCGCGGGCTAGAAGCAATCGACGGCAGCTAATCGCCAACCGATATATGCAAAACACTGCATAACTGAAATTGATGTAGTAACAGCCCTTTACATCTCATAGATGAGACTACACTTCAACTCGAGCGACCTGCAGTCGCTTCCAGCGGGCCCGACTCGACTTACCGCTGCCGCGCGCCAGGGCCCGCTGGTCATCTTCTGCGAGTAGAGCGTAATCATGGGCATTGCAGCTATCGAATTATGCCGTCACGTCATTCGCCCCACCCTGATCTACCTTGACCGTCAAAACGCCTGCGCCGAGTGGCTGCTGCTGGGCATCGCCGCCAGCCAGTCCTCGCTGGGTGCTGAACTGGACAGCCATCGCGGCCATGGTCTTTACGGAATCCCCGAACCGCGTCACCGCTATATATGGGACAGCTACCTGGCGCTGGACCCGGACCTGGCTAGCCGCGTTCGAGGCCTGGCGAGTCAGCACGCGTTTCTCAGCTCACCTCACCTGGAGCTGACCGTCAACCTCCGTTACTCGACCGCGATTGCCTGGCTGATGATCGAAGCGCACAACCATTCACTCCCGTCCGAGGACGATTCGCTGGGGATGGCGCGGATATGGCGCACGGTTTTCCAGCCGCAAGGCCGCCTGAAAGACTTCGTGAATGCATGGAATACTAGCGTTGCGCCACTTCATACGCTTGCAGGTGCTTGATCCTTCGGACGCACGAGTAGGACATTTCTGATTGAACTGACTGGATTGTCCTACAAGAATAGCTCTAGATCGGGCCATTCAGCCTATAGCGCGCCGTCGAAATTATTGGTAATTTCCGCCCGTGACCAACAGGAGTTCCAATAATGAGAATAATGACAAAAGTAATGCACAGGACATCACTTGGCCTGGCGATTGGATTGGCGTCCACACAACTCTTCGCTGCCGGCTTCGCACTCAACGAGCAGAGCGTCAGCAGCATGGGCACCGGTTTCGCAGGGCGTTCGTCCTCAGCCGATGACTCAAGCACCGTATTCGGCAACCCGGCAGGCATGTCCCGGCTCAAGCGCGAAGAGATCAGCTTCGGCGCGGCAGCCGTGATCGCCAAGACCGACATCGACCACGGTCGCGGTACATTTGGTGGCAGCAATGATGGCGACATGGTACCGGTCGTCGGCGTTCCGATGGGCTACTACGTCAAACCCATCGACGATCACTGGGCCGTCGGTCTGGGTATCTATGCTCCGTTCGGTCTGGTCACAGATTATGAAAGCGGGTTCGCGGGCCGTTACTGGGGCGACAAGAGCCACGTACAGGTCGTGACATTCCAGCCGACCATCAGCTACGCCTTCAATGACAAGATTTCCATCGGTTTCGGCCCGACGATCAACCGGCTCGACGGCGAGCTGACCTCGGCCACCCTGACTGCTGCCACTCCCGGCCGCAACGATGGCGAGGTCAAGATCAAGGGTGACGACACCGCTTTCGGCTTTAACGCCGGTATCCTGGTTCAGGCCACCGACACCACTCGCCTGGGCCTGACCTATCACTCCAAGGTCGATTACAAGCTCAGCGGCAAGACCAAGATCGAAGGTGTCGGTTTCGGCCCGTTGAGCGGCCGCAAGTTCGACGCGTCGCTGGACATCGCCACACCTGAATCGGTGGACTTCTCCATCACTCAGGTACTGGACGAGAACTGGACCGTTTACGCCGGCAGCACCTGGACCCGCTGGAGCCGCCTGGAAGACATCACCGTCACGAACAAAGGCGTCCCTCCTCTGCTGGGCGGTGCCACAGGTCCGATCGGCACCATCTCCGAAGAGCAGAACTGGCACGACACCTGGGCGCACGCCATCGGTGCTTCGTACAAGGTCAACAAGGAGTGGACGCTGCGCACCGGTTTCACGGTTGACCAGTCGCCGACCAACAACGTCAACCGCTCTCCTCGCATTCCGACCGGCGATCGCCAGATCCTCAGCTTCGGTGCCGGCTGGAGCCCGACCGACGACCTGACCATCGACGTGGCCTACTCCTATCTGCGTGAGGAAGAAGCCAAGATCCGTAACGCCAGCGCCACCAAAGGCGCTTACAGCGCCGACTTCCGCAACACCGCGCATGGCGTGGGTACTTCGGTCACCTACCGCTTCTGATGCGTAAGCGCTGACGGGCCGAAAGGCCAGCCAGCCCTGAAGAAGCCGCTTTCTTTACCGGAAGCGGTTTCTTTCTTTTTCGGCTTCGGTTTCTTCGGGTTCGGACGCGATAGCGCGTTCGACCGCTGCGATAAAATCCGGATCGTCAGGTTTTGTCATGCTAGAAAAATTGGCGATGACCCGCCCTTTGCGGTTCACCACATATTTGTAGAAGTTCCAGCGCGGCGGGCTGCTCTGCTCCGCCAGCTCCTTGAACAACGGTGTCGCATAGTCACCACGAACCGCCTGCGGCTCAGTCATGGTGAAGGTCACGCCGTAATTCACGTAACACACCTTGGCTGTCTCTCCGGTATCCCCGGACTCCTGCTTGAAGTCGTTCGACGGCACGCCGAGCACTTCGAGCCCTTCATCCTTGTAGCGTTTGCTGAGCGCTTCCAGCTGTTTGAACTGCGGGGCGAAGCCGCAGAAGCTTGCGGTATTGACGACCACCAGCGGCTTGCCGAGATAGCGTTTGCACAGGTCGATGGTTTCCTTGCTGCGCAGCTTGGGCAATTCGCCTTCCAGCAAGGATGGACAGTCGACGGCAAACGCCGCGCCGCTCATGCTCAGCAACAGGACCGGAATCAGAATCAAGCGGGTCTTCATCAAGGCATACCTGGCAATAATGTTTATTGCTCACA
>JARDZH010000645.1:0-2165 GCA_029240955.1 Pseudomonas sp.
GCCCACGCGCCCGTGCTGAATGCCCACGCCAGCAAAAGCCGGGTCAGACTGCGCCTCATGCTTCGCCCTCGGCCAGCGCACCATCCACTGCAATCAACAGACGCCCTTGGCTGCAGCGTTCAACGCGCGCCCGAACGCGGTAGACCTCGGCAAGCATCTGCGCAGTCAGTATCTGCGCAGCCGGGCCTGCGCCGTGCAGACGTCCGCGCTGGATGACGACGATCTGATCGGCCCAGCGCGCGGCCAGGCCCAGATCATGCAGCACCACAACCACGGTCCGCCCTTCCCGGCTCAGGCGATGGACCATGCTCATCACGTCATCCTGATGCCGCAGATCCAGCGCACTGGTCGGTTCATCCAGCAGCAACAGCGCCGGGTCGCGGATCACCGCCTGTGCAAGGCTGACCATCTGCCGTTGTCCGCCGGACAATCGCTCCAGCGGGCGCAATGCCAGATCGAGAATACCCAGTTGCTCAAGCACTTCGAACGCGCGCGCCTGTTGCTCGCGGGCCCCGATGGAGGCCATCGCCGGATCACCACCGCGCAAGGCGCCCAGCAGGGTTTCGAGCACGCTGAGCGCGACGCCTTCCGGCAGCGTCTGAGGCATGAAGCCCACTTTGCGCGAGCGCTGCACCCGGCCGCACTTGAGCAAGTCGAGCTTGCCCAGTTGCACATGCCCGCTGGCATCGAGCAGGCCGGCCAGCGCGCGCAGCAAGGTCGACTTGCCCGCGCCGTTCGGCCCGACCAGCGCCACCAGACTGCCCGGAAGAATGTCCGGCAGGTCGACGCCGTGCAAAACCGGCACTCGCCGATAACTCACATTGAGGTTCTGGACCTGCAATACATCGCCGCTCATGTCCGGCCTCGCTTGAAGATCAGACTCATGAACAGCGGCACGCCAACCAGGGCCGTGACGATCCCGACCGGCAGAATCACGCCGGGAATGAGCTGCTTGCTGACGATCGCCGCCAGCGACATGACCAGCGCCCCCACCAACGCACTGACCGGCAGAAAGAACCGGTGGTCTTCACCGATCAGCATGCGGGCGATATGCGGACCGACCAGACCAATGAAGCCGATGGTTCCAACGAACGCCACCGCCGTTGCCGCCAGCAGGCTGATGCGCAGCAAAGCGAAGAAACGCAGGCGGTTGACGTCGATGCCCAGCGTTGCAGCGCGCTCGTCGCCCAGGCGCAAAGTGGTCATTTGCCAGGCCGAGCGCAGGCTGAACGGCAGCACCAGCAGCACCACAATGCCGAGCGTGTGAACCGCGCCCCAACTGGCGCGGGTCAGGCTGCCCATGCTCCAGAACACCAACTGTTGCAGGGCATCGGCCGATGCGACGTACTGCAGCATCGCCACCATGGCATTGAAACTGAACACCAGCGCGATGCCGAACAGCACCAGCGTCTGCACGCCACCGGTGAAACTCGCCACGGCCTGCAGCAACAGGACCGAACCAAAGGCGAAGATGAACGCATTGCCGGTCACCAGCCAGCCCGACGGTATGCCGGGAATGCCGACATCGAGCACGATCGCCAGCGCCGCGCCCAGCGATGCGGCGGAGGAAACGCCTAGCGTGAAGGGGCTCGCCAACGGGTTGTTGAGGATGGTCTGCATTTCTGCGCCGGCCAGCGACAACGCGACGCCCACCAGCACGGCCATCAAAGCGAAGGGCAAGCGCAGTTCCTGGATGATCACTCGACTGTCGGGGTCGAGACTGTCCGGCTGAAAGATCGCGCGCAGCACGTCCGCAATGGGAAAGCTCGACGTACCCAACGCGATGTCGGCGGTCAGGCTGGCGAGCACTGCCAGCGTCAGGACGCCGCAGACCGCAAAGCGTTTGCGCAGCACGCGTCCATAAGCCAGTTGCAACTGTTCGACGGTCATCGACGGCACGGCCATGGCAATCAGTACCGCACGCTGAGGGTTGCCAGCACATGCGCCGGGTCGCCGTAGTAGTTGCCGTCGGTATCGGCGACGGTTTCGATGTATTTGCGATCGGTCAGGTTGCGGCCGTTGAGCGACACGCGGACATGCTCGTCGATGTCGTAGAACAGGCTGGCGTCGACGCGCGCATAGCCGCCGACGTCATAGCTGTTGTCCAGGTCGCCCTGACGTTCGCCGGCGAAGATCACGCCAGCACCGAAGCCAAGCCCGGCGAA
>JARDZH010000645.1:2183-3328 GCA_029240955.1 Pseudomonas sp.
CTCAGGGTCGGCACGCCGGTGAGCTTGTTGCCCTCTTTGATGACCGTGTCCTGGGTGACTTCGGCGTTCAGCGCACTGATGTTGCCGATCACCTGCCAGCCCGGCAGTGGCGTGCCGCTCACATCCAGTTCGATGCCGCGCACCCGCTGCTCGCCGGTCTGCACCGACCAATTGTCGTCCTCCGGGTCCGGCGCCGCGACGTTCTCGCGCACGATCTCGAAGGCTGACAGCGTTGCGCTGAGTTGCTCGGGAATGATGTCGAACTTGGCACCGACCTCGTATTGCACGCCCTCTTCAGGGTCCAGCACGCGTCCGGCGCGGTCACGATCACTTTGCGGGCTGAACGATGTGCTGTAGCTCGCGTAGAGCGCCAGCCAGTCGGTCGGCTGATACACCAGGCCCAGACGAGGCGAGACTTTGGACGGGTCGACATCGGTAGCGCTGCGTTGCCGGTCGGCATCGACGCTGCTGTTGGTCTGACGCGTGTCGTCGTAGCGCGCGCCAAGCATCAGCTTCCACTGCTCGCTGAGGTCGATCTGGTCCTGCAGATAAACGCTGTAGGACTCCAGGTCGTAGCGACCGCTTTCCTGGAAGGCAAAGGTGCCTGGCTGCGCGCCGTAGACCGGGTTGAAGATGTCGATCGATCCCAGCGACGCACGATAGCTGGATGTCGTCCGCTGGCCGTCGATGTACTCGAAACCGGCCAGCGCGGTGTGGTCCAGGCCGCCGGTGGCGAAATGCGCGATCGCTTCGAACTGCATGTCCAGCGTGCGGATTTTCTCTTCGCCGTCGGTGGCGCGGCGGTTCAGTGTCCGGCCGTCCGCTGTAACGCCACGCAAGTCCACCACGTAGCGGTCTTTGTGGGAGTCGTCCCAACGGGTCATCTGCCGCAGGGTCAGCCAGTCGTTCAGATCATGCTCGGCGCGGTACCAGACCGAGAATTTGTCCGCCTTGTCCCGGGACCACGGCTCGTGCAGGAAGCGGTCTGCGGCCATGTTGATCTTGCCGTTGAGCGGAATCACGCCACGGTCGAAGGGCGACGTCTGGTCGATGTATTCCATGCCTGCATCGACGCGGGTTGCATCGCTGGGTTCCCAGCGCAGCGTCGGCGCGATGTAGGTGTGCTTGCTGTCGCGGAAGGTGTC
>JARDZH010000030.1 GCA_029240955.1 Pseudomonas sp.
GTTGCCGATAGCGGCAAGGACTTGCCTGCCGAATCCGCCGGCTCTGCGAGCGATCAGAAAAGCGCTGACGAACAGGCTGCGTCTGCGGACAGTGCTGCGGCGGGTGTCGTCGATGCGGCCACCATCGATGCGCTTGATCCGGCGCTGCAGGCCGTTACCGTGCCTGCGCCAGCCGATCAGGCACAGCCAGTCGCTGCCGCAGACCCGAACGCGGCTGCGGCGGTTGCCGCATTGACGAACGCACCAGTCGCTGCCGTGGTCGAAGACGCCTTCGATCCAGACGCCGATCCGCTCAAGGATCTGCCGGCGGTGCAACTGGCGCTGGAAAGTGCCAACGCCAAGACGCATTTCACACCGCACAACAGTCAGGCGGCCAATAACGCCCCTGTGGACCCCGAAGCAGATCCTGCGCAGAACATCGCCAATAACCTGGCGGCGTTGAGTGACGAGCAGGCGTCTGACGAGAGCAGCACTGAGAGCAGCGACAAATCCTTTACCAGCCTGATCGGTGACGGGCTCAAGGATGTGAAGAGCGCGGCGGGTGATACCCGGGTCGACAACTTCGCCGAGCGTCTGGCCGCCTTGAGCCAGGCAGCGCAGCCGGCCCGCGCGACCAGCGCACCGGCGCCGCTGCTGAGCCAGCCGTTGGCCATGCATCAGAGCGGCTGGAGCGAAGGCATCGTCGAGCGTGTGATGTACCTGTCGAGTCAGAGCCTGAAGTCGGCGGAAATCAAGCTTGAACCGGCTGAACTGGGTCGTCTCGACATCCGCGTCAATATGGCGCCGGATCAGCAGACCCAGGTGACCTTCATGAGCGCCCATATGGGCGTGCGCGAAGCGCTGGAAAGCCAGATGTCGCGTCTGCGAGATTCCTTCACCCAGCAGGGTCTGGGGCAAGTGGATGTGAACGTCGCTGACCAGTCTCAGCAGCAGGCGCAGCAACAGGCTCAGGAACAGGCCAGCCGAGCACAGCGCGGTGGTCGTGGGTCGGGCGTGTCCGGTGGCGACAGTAACGACGAAACTGCCATCGCCGACGCCGCTGCACCGGTCAGCCAGCCGGCTGCGCGGGTGATCGGTACCAGTGAGATCGATTACTACGCCTGACGTCGCGGTAGTTGATCTATGGGGGAGTGGAGCTCACGACGGCGGACGTCACGTTCAGCGCTGCTGTCGCAACCTGACGCTCTTTCCCCTTACGCGCCTGAATGTCCGGACGCTGATTTGTGGGAGGGAGCGAAGCTCGCGACGGCGGGGCGACGTTCACCACCGCTGTCGCGAGCTGACGCTCCCTCCCACATTATCATCGCCCCTGACCGTCCACATTCACCCCCGCGCCGCCAACTCTGGCATAACACTTGCTCAACACCTGTCATGTATTGAAGATCCCCCTCAATAGCGACGGATTATTGGCATGGCGAAGAGCGACGAACTCAAAGACCCCGCTTCCAAAGGAAAACTCAAAGTCATCATCATAGCGGTGGTAGCCTTGCTCCTGGCTGTAGGTGTATCCGTGGGTGCAACATGGTTCATCATGCACAAGCCGGACAGTGCGCCTGACCCTGCTGCAGCGGCTGCGGCGGCGAACACCAAGCCTGTGGCGGTATTCGAACCGCTCACGCCTGCGTTCGTGGTGAACTTCAACGCCAACGGTCGTCAGCGTTACATGCAGGTCAGCATCACCATGCTGTCGCGCAATGCCGCCGACATGGAAGCGCTCAAGGCGCACATGCCGGTGATTCGCAACAACCTGGTCATGCTGTTCGCCGGGATTCCGTTCGAATCCCTGGCAAGCCCGGTCGGGCAGGAAATGCTGCGCCAGAAGGCGACCGCCAGCATTCAGGAAGTGGCCCAGAAAGAACTCGGCAAGACTGTGATCGAGCAGTTGCTGTTCACTAACTTCGTATTGCAGTAGGACTTCGACATGGCCGTGCAAGACCTTCTGTCACAGGACGAAATCGACGCGCTGCTGCATGGCGTAGACGATGGTATGGTCCAGACCGAAAGCCCCGGTGAACCCGGCAGCGTCAAGAGTTACGACCTGACCAGCCAGGACCGGATCGTCCGCGGTCGCATGCCGACCCTGGAAATGATCAACGAGCGTTTCGCACGCTACACCCGCATCAGCATGTTCAACCTGCTGCGCCGTTCGGCGGACGTGGCGGTCGGCGGCGTGCAGGTCATGAAGTTCGGTGAGTACATCCACTCGCTGTACGTGCCGACGAGTCTGAACCTGGCCAAGATCAAACCGCTGCGCGGCACGGCGCTGTTCATCCTTGACGCCAAGCTGGTGTTCAAGCTGGTGGACAACTTCTTCGGCGGCGACGGACGTCACGCCAAGATCGAGGGGCGTGAGTTCACGCCCACCGAACTGCGCGTCGTGCGGATGGTGCTGGATCAGGCGTTCATCGACCTGAAAGAAGCCTGGCAAGCGATTCTGGAAGTCAATTTCGAGTACATCAACTCGGAAGTGAACCCGGCCATGGCCAACATCGTCGGCCCGAGCGAAGCCGTCGTCATTTCCACCTTCCACATCGAACTGGACGGCGGTGGCGGCGACCTGCACGTGACCATGCCTTACTCGATGATCGAGCCGATCCGCGAAATGCTGGACGCCGGTTTCCAGTCGGACCTCGACGACCAGGACGAACGCTGGATCAACGCGCTCAAGGAAGACGTGCTGGATGTGTCGGTGCCGCTGACCACGACCGTGGCCCAGCGCCAGTTGCCGCTGCGCGACATTCTGCACATGCGCCCGGGTGACGTGATCCCGGTCGAGCTGCCTGAATCGCTGATCATGCGGGCCAACGGCGTGCCTTCGTTCAAGGTCAAGCTCGGCTCGCACAAGGGCAATCTGGCCCTGCAAGTAATCGAACCCATAGAGCGGCGCTGACTCAAAAAGGTCAGCACCGGTAATTGTTGCGTAATTGAATCATTGCCCGCAGAGGACAACCAATGGCTGATGAAAACGAAATGACGTCTGCTGAAGATCAGGCGTTGGCCGACGAATGGGCTGCCGCGCTGGGCGAATCCGGTGACGGTGGCCAGGCCGATATTGACACACTGCTGGCAGCAGATGCGGGCTCCAATCGCATGGCGATGGAAGAGTTCGGCAGCGTACCCAAGAACACTGCCGCGGTAGGCCTTGAAGGTCCCAACCTGGACGTGATTCTGGACATCCCGGTGTCCATCTCGATGGAAGTGGGCAGCACCGACATCAACATCCGCAACCTGCTGCAGCTGAACCAGGGCTCGGTGATCGAACTGGATCGTCTGGCGGGCGAGCCGCTGGACGTGCTGGTCAACGGCACGCTGATTGCTCATGGTGAAGTGGTAGTGGTGAACGAGAAGTTCGGCATCCGTCTGACTGATGTCATCAGTCCGAGTGAACGCATCAAGAAGCTGCGCTAAGTGAAGCGGTTTCTGGCTGTTCTGACGTTTTCCGTGCTGACGCCCGTTCTGGCCTGGGCTGCCGAGCCTGCGGGCCAGGCCGCGGCGCCACAAGCCACGACGCCTGCGCCTGCCGTTTCTCAGGTTGCCAATACCGGCATGGGCATGGGCGGTCAGCTGTTTCAGCTGCTGCTCGGGCTGCTGCTGGTCATCGGCCTGATTTTCGTGCTGGCCTGGGTCATGCGCCGCGTCCAGCGCGTGGGTCCGAACAGCGGGCAGCTCATCGAACTGATCAGCTCGCGTGCGCTCGGTCCGCGCGACCGGCTGATGCTGGTTCAGGTCGGTAACGAGCAGATTCTGCTCGGTATCACCCCCGGCCGCATCACGCCGCTGCATGTGCTCAAAGAGCCGGTGCAGGCGCCGGTCCGTGAGCAGGTAACACCTGAATTCGCTCAGCAACTCATGAAACTGATGGGCAAGGATAAGGACAAGAAGTAATGGGCGCCTTGCGTTTCCTGATAGGCCTGCTGCTGTTTGCGGCGGCACCGTACGTGTTCGCCGCCGACCCGCTGTCGATTCCTGCGATCACGTTGTCCAGCGGTGCCGACGGCCAGCAAGAGTACTCGGTCAGTCTGCAGATCCTGCTGATCATGACCGCGCTGAGTTTCATTCCAGCGTTCGTCATGCTCATGACCAGTTTCACGCGGATCATCATCGTGTTCTCGATTCTGCGTCAGGCCCTGGGCTTGCAGCAGACGCCGTCGAACCAGATCCTGACCGGCATGGCGCTGTTTCTGACCATGTTCATCATGGCGCCGGTCTTTGATCGGGTGAATCAGGACGCACTCCAGCCCTACCTTGCCGAGCAGCTCAGTGCGCAGGATGCCGTGGCGCGCGCCGAAGTCCCGATCAAGGATTTCATGCTGGCGCAGACGCGTACCAGCGACCTTGAGCTGTTCATGCGCCTGTCCAAACGCACAGACATTCCGACGCCGGATGCGGCGCCGCTGACCATTCTGGTCCCGGCCTTCGTGATCTCCGAGCTCAAGACCGCGTTCCAGATCGGTTTCATGATTTTCATCCCGTTCCTGATCATCGACCTGGTGGTCGCGAGCGTGCTGATGGCCATGGGTATGATGATGCTGTCGCCGCTGATCATTTCCCTGCCGTTCAAGATCATGCTGTTCGTGCTGGTGGACGGCTGGGCGCTGATCGTCGGAACCCTGGCGGGCAGTTTTGGTGGTGTATGACTCGTTTTGTCGTGAGGGCTGAGCAATGACGCCGGAAGTAGCCGTCGATCTGTTTCGTGAAGCGTTGTGGCTGACCACCGTGCTGGTGGCGATTCTGGTAGTGCCCAGTCTGATCTGCGGTCTGCTGGTCGCCATGTTTCAGGCGGCGACCCAGATCAACGAACAGACCTTGAGCTTTCTGCCACGTCTGATCGTCATGCTGTTGACGCTGATCGTCGTCGGACCCTGGCTGCTGAAAATCTTCATGGAATACATTCTGTCGCTGTACGGCAGTATTCCGACGCTGATCGGTTAAGCGTTCGTGGAGTCAATGCTCGCGCTGACGAACGCCCAGATCAGCACCTGGGTCGCCAGCTTCATGCTGCCGCTGTTTCGCATCGTCGCGGTGCTCATGACCATGCCGATCTTCGGCACGACGCTGGTGCCGCGTCGTGTGCGCCTGTATTTCGCGCTGGCGATCACCGTCGTCATTGCGCCGGTTCTGCCGGCCATGCCCCGCGTGGAAGCGCTGGACCTGAGTGCACTGATGCTGATTGGTGAGCAGATCATCATCGGCGCCGGCATGGGGCTGTCACTGCAATTGTTCTTTCACATCTTCGTGGTGGCGGGGCAGATCATCGCCACCCAGATGGGCATGGGTTTCGCCTCCATGGTCGACCCCACCAACGGCGTATCGTCGGCCGTGATCGGCCAGTTCTTCACCATGCTGATCACGCTGCTGTTTCTGGCCATGAACGGCCATCTGGTGGTGCTGGACATTCTCGTCGAGAGTTTCAATTCGATGCCGGTGGGCAGCGGTCTGCTGGTCAACAACTTCTGGCAACTGGCGACGGGCCTGGGCGCGGTGATGAGTTCAGGGCTGCGGCTGGTGCTGCCCGCAATCACCGCATTGCTGGTGATCAACATTGCCTTCGGCGTGATGACTCGCGCAGCGCCGCAGCTCAACATCTTCTCCATCGGTTTCCCGCTAACGCTGGTGCTGGGCATGGTCATTCTGTGGATGTCGATGGGCGACATTCTCAATCAATATCAGCCCATGGCGACCGAGGCCCTGCAGGCGCTGCGCGATTTCGTGAGGGCCCGCTGACATGGCCGAGAACGAGAACGGTCAGGACAAAACAGAAGAACCCACGGAGAAGAAAATCCGTGACGCCCGTGCCGAGGGCCAGATTGCCCGATCCAAGGAGCTGACCACACTGGTCGTCATGCTGATGGGCGCTGGCGGGCTTCTGGTGTTCGGCAGCGGCATCGCTGAGATGATGCTGGCGCTGATGCGCAACAATTTCACCATCACGCGCGAAACCATCATGGACACGACGTTCATGGGCAAGATGCTGCTCAGTTCCGGCCAGCACGCCCTGATCGTCGTGCTGCCTTTTCTGATCGCCATGCTGATCGCCGCGCTGGTGGGGCCGATCATGCTGGGCGGCTGGCTGTTCGCGACCAAATCCCTGATGCCCAAATTCAGCCGGATGAACCCGGCGTCCGGGCTCAAACGCATGTTCTCGCCAAACTCGTTGGTGGAACTGCTCAAGTCGCTGGCGAAGTTTCTGATCATTCTGGCCGTGGCGCTGGTGGTACTGGCGAAGGAACGCAACGATCTGGTCGCCATCGCCCATGAGCCGCTGGAACAGGCGATCGTTCACAGTCTGCTGGTGGTCGGCTGGAGCAGTTTCTGGATGGCGTGCGGTCTGTTCTTCGTGGCAGCGGTCGATGTGCCCGTCCAGCTGTATCAGGCGCACAAGAAGCTGTTGATGACCAAGCAGGAAGTGCGCGACGAGTACAAGAACAGCGAGGGTAGCCCTGAGGTCAAGCAGCGCATCCGGCAATTGCAGCGTGAAATGTCGCACCGCAGGATGATGGCCGCGATTCCGGAGGCTGACGTCATCATCACCAACCCGACTCACTTCGCGGTGGCGATCAAGTACGATCCGGAGCAGGGCGGGGCGCCGATGCTGCTGGCCAAGGGTACGGATCTGATCGCGTTGAAGATCCGGGAAATCGGCGCGCATAACCAGATCCTGATTCTGGAATCGGCGGCCCTGGCGCGTTCGATCTACTACAGCACGGAGCTTGAACAGGAGATTCCTGCCGGGTTGTACCTGGCTGTAGCGCAGGTGCTGGCGTACGTTTACCAGATCCGCCAATACCACGCCGGCCGCGCCAAGCGTCCCGACCCGTTGGGTGACATGCCGATTCCGCAGGATCTGCAGCGCGATTCATGATCGAGCTGTCGCGCCGCCATGATCGGGTGTGGGAGGGAGCGAAGCTCGCGACGCAGGCACCGCGGTCAGGCAGTCAAATCGCGTTGAGGCTGTCGCGAGCTTCGCTCCCTCCCACACATAGATCACGTATTCCTCCCCACCAAACCTGCATTTGCCAAAGTTGGACAGCTTTTTGCACTAGGTCATAACAGGATGCTTAACGCGTCAAAGTTTTGATTCAGTGCGCAGGGTGAAGAATCAGTGGAACGTTCTCAATTAATCAGTGGCGCACGCAGCAATCTGGCAGGGCTGGGTCGTGGACAGCTAGGCGTGCCGCTGTTGTTGCTGGTCATGCTGGCAATGATGATGTTGCCGATCCCGCCGTTCCTGCTGGACGTGTTCTTCACGTTCAACATCGCCCTGTCGATCGTGGTCCTGCTGGTCTGCGTCTACGCGCTGCGTCCTCTGGACTTCTCGGTGTTCCCGACCATCCTGCTGGTCGCCACCCTGCTGCGTCTGGCGCTGAACGTTGCTTCCACCCGCGTCGTCATGCTGCACGGTCAGGACGGCCACGCCGCTGCCGGTAAAGTGATCCAGGCGTTCGGTGAAGTGGTGATCGGCGGCAACTACGTCGTCGGTATCGTCGTCTTCGCCATCCTGATGATCATCAACTTCGTGGTTATCACGAAAGGTGCCGGCCGTATCTCCGAGGTGAGCGCGCGCTTCACCCTCGACGCGATGCCCGGCAAGCAAATGGCAATCGACGCCGACCTCAACGCCGGCCTCATCGACCAGCCTGAAGCCAAGCGCCGTCGTGCCGAAGTTGCCCAGGAAGCCGAGTTCTACGGTTCCATGGACGGTGCCAGCAAATTCGTACGCGGTGACGCCATCGCCGGTCTACTGATTCTCTTCATCAACCTCATCGGCGGCATGCTGGTGGGTATCCTGCAGCACAACATGACGTTCGCGGATGCAGGCCGCGTCTACACCTTGCTCACCATCGGTGACGGTTTGGTGGCACAATTGCCATCACTGCTGTTGTCCACCGCTGCAGCGATCATGGTGACCCGTGCTTCCGGTTCGGAAGAAATGGGCAAGATGATCAATCGCCAGATGTTCACGTCCTACAAGGCACTGGCCGTATCCGCCGCGATCATGATCGTGATGGGCCTTGTACCGGGCATGCCGCACTTTGCGTTCATCAGCCTGGGCGCGATCGCCGGCGGCGCTGCGTACCTGCTGTGGAAGAGAGAGAACAAAGTGAAGGTCGAAGCGCTGGCGGAAGTTCAGCGTCAACAGGATCTGCTGCCGTCGCCGACCCGCGCGCAGGAAACCAAGGAGCTGGGCTGGGACGACGTGACCCCGATCGACATCATCGGTCTGGAAGTCGGTTATCGCCTGATTCCGCTGGTGGACCGCAATCAGGGTGGTCAGCTGCTGGCGCGGATCAAGGGTGTGCGCAAGAAGCTGTCTCAGGAGCTGGGCTTCCTGATGCCGACCGTGCATATCCGCGACAACCTGGACCTGGCGCCGAGCGCCTATCGTTTGACGCTCATGGGCGTGATCCTCGCTGAAGCGGAGATCTACCCGGATCGCGAACTGGCGATCAATCCGGGTCAAGTGTTCGGCACGCTCAACGGTATTACCGCCAGAGACCCGGCGTTCGGCCTGGAAGCGGTCTGGATCGAGATCAGCCAGCGCAGTCAGGCGCAGTCGCTGGGTTACACCGTGGTAGACGCCAGCACCGTGGTGGCGACTCACCTGAACCAGATTCTGTACAAGCATTCTCATGAGCTGATCGGTCATGAAGAGGTCCAGCAGCTGATGCAGTTGCTGGCCAAGAGCTCGCCTAAACTGGCTGAAGAGCTGGTGCCGGGGGTGCTGTCGTTGTCGGCGCTGCTCAACGTGCTGCAAGCGCTGCTCGCCGAGCATGTGCCAGTACGCGATATCCGCAGTATTGCAGAGGCTATCGCCAACAACGCCGGCAAGAGTCAAGATACCGCCGCTCTGGTGGCGGCCGTACGGGTCGGTTTGAGCCGCGCCATCGTACAAAGCATCGTAGGAATCGAGCCTGAGCTGCCAGTTATCACGCTCGAGCCAAGGTTGGAACAGATTTTGCTCAATAGTCTGCAGAAGGCGGGTCAGGGTCAAGAAGAAGGCGTTCTCCTCGAACCGAGCATGGCTGAAAAGCTCCAGCGCTCGTTGATAGAGGCGGCCCAGCGCCAGGAAATGCAAGGGTTGCCGGTCATTCTTCTGGTAGCGGGTCCGGTTCGGGCCATGCTGTCGCGGTTTGGACGGTTGGCAGTACCCAACATGCATGTGCTGGCGTATCAGGAAATCCCTGACAACAAGCAAGTCACCATCGTAGCGACTGTCGGGCCTAACGGCTGAGGTAAAGAGTCATGCAAGTTAAGCGATTTTTCGCCGCCGATATGCGTCAAGCCATGAAGCTGGTTCGCGATGAGCTGGGCGCCGAGGCGGCCATCATCGGCAACCGGCGCATTGCTGGCGGTGTCGAGCTGACTGCCGCTCTGGATTACAAGCTGTCCGCGCTGGCGCCACGTGTGCCGAACATGGAGCTTGAAGACGAGCTGCGCAAGACTCAGTCGCGCATCGTCTCGGCCCAGGCCGAACTGAACAACCGTAGCGACAGCGACACGTCGATCAATCTGCAGCTGTTCTCCGGCAAGCCGTTGACAGCGCCTGAAACGCACATCGAGCCGACGCTCGAAGAGCCGCCGCGTCCGTACGCTTACGCGCCGCCTGCACCTTCGGCCG
>JARDZH010000031.1 GCA_029240955.1 Pseudomonas sp.
TGGCCGCCATACATCTTCACGCCAAGGCGTTTGGCTTCTGAGTCGCGACCGTTACGGGTACTACCACCAGCTTTTTTGTGTGCCATGAGTCAATTCTCCAAATGAGGATTAGGCTGAATTAAGCCTGAATACCTGTGATTTTGATCTCGGTGTACCACTGGCGGTGGCCCATACGCTTCATGTGGTGCTTACGACGACGGAACTTGATGATGCGAACCTTATCGTGACGACCTTGCGAAACCACTTCAGCCACAACGGTAGCGCCAGCAACAACTGGAGCACCGATATTGACGTCGTCGCCATTGCCAACCAGCAGGACGCGGTCAAAAGTGACGGATTCGCCAGTAGCGATTTCCAGTTTTTCGATTTTCAGGTATTCACCTGGGGCGACTTTGTACTGCTTGCCACCGGTAACAATTACTGCGTACATGGTATTTCTCCGAAAATCCTGCTCACCCAGCTCTTTATAGGAAGAGTATCGGCTGGCATGGCTGCACAGGGCTGGAACGGCCTGGTGTGCAATTGCGTAAGGCAGGTGCTGCCCAGGAAAGTTAGGGTGCGCGATTGTACGCAAGGACAATCCTGCTTGCAAGGGGCCGCTCGTCACGCCTTGACACGCTCTACCCCGCAACCTAGCATGCGGCGCAATCTATCCGGAGCACGTGTCGCTGATGCAACCCCAAGCCTTCTACCGCGCGGTGGCGGACGACTTTAGTGCCGTTGACCTTATCATCAAGAAGCAGCTGACGTCGCGTGTGCCGCTTGTCTCGAAAATCGGCGATTACATCACTTCTGCCGGCGGCAAGCGCCTGCGTCCGCTGCTGGTGCTGCTGTGTGGCAAGGCGCTGGGCCGCGAAGGCGACGATGTGCGTCTGCTGTCTGCCACCATCGAATTCCTGCACACCGCCACCTTGCTGCATGACGACGTCGTCGACATGTCCGGCATGCGCCGCGGCCGTTCCACCGCCAACGCACTGTGGGGCAACGCACCCAGCGTTCTGGTCGGCGACTTCCTTTATTCCCGCTCCTTCGAAATGATGGTCGAGCTGGGCTCCATGCCGGTCATGCAGATCCTGTCCAAGGCTACGCGCGTGATCGCCGAGGGCGAAGTGCTGCAGCTGTCCAAGGTACGTGACGCCAGCACCACCGAAGAAACCTACATGGAGGTCATTCGCGGCAAGACCGCCATGCTGTTCGAAGCATCCACTCACAGCGCTGCGGCCCTGTGCGGTGCGACCGAAGAGCAGAGCGAAGCGTTGCGTACCTTCGGTGATCACCTGGGCGTGGCCTTCCAGCTGGTCGATGACCTGCTCGACTACCGTGGCGACGCAGAAACCCTGGGCAAGAACGTCGGCGACGATCTGGCCGAAGGCAAGCCTACCCTGCCGCTGATCTACACCATGCGCGAAGGCACACCCGAGCAGGCTGCACTGGTTCGTCAGGCCATTCAGAAAGGCGGACTCGAAGACCTCGAAAGCATTCGCAACGCTGTCGAGAGCGCCGGCGCGCTGGACTACACGGCCAATCTGGCCCGCGACTTCGCAGCGCGCGCCATCGCCTGTCTCGAAGTATTGCCGCCGAGCGAATACCGTGACGCGCTGGTCGAGTTGAGTGAGTTTGCGGTAGCGCGTACTCACTGATTCGCCGTCAGCGTTCGAAAACCCGTCCTTGTGGCGGGTTTTTTATTGGGTAATGCCTTAGCAGATGCAGCGCCTGAACTGCCGCTTCGCCAGCAAGCTGTTGTGGCTCCTAGAGATACAGATCGGCAAACGTAGGAGCGCGCTTGCCCGCAACGGGCTCACACCAAACGACCGTTCGGCGCAAAATGCGAATTGATCTCAAATAGTCGCTTGCTATTATGCTGATAGGAATTATTCTCATCTAACCAAAGCAGGAGATGAGACATGACTTACTTGATCGATGCATGGCTGGACCGCCCACATCCGTACCTGCGGATTCTCCACCGGGAAACCGGCGAGGTCTGTGCTGTGCTGGAAGAGGAAGCGTTGGAGGAGCTGCGGGATCAGGGTGACCTGGATGTGAACAGTCTGAGCTCCAGCGAACCGGTGGTGCTTAAGGAAATGGTCCGCAACCTGTTCCTGTTCTGTTACGCGCGGGCGTTGCGTCCGATGGCTGAGTTGCACTGAACATGGAGCCGGTACAAAAACGCGAATGCCGGGCGGATCGGTGCGATTCCCCCGGCATTCATCTGTAACGGCTGACAGCGATTACAGAACGTCCAGCAGTTCCACGTCGAACACCAGAACGCTGTGCGGCGGGATGCTGCCGACGCCTTGAGCGCCGTAAGCCAGCTCGCTCGGCACGTACAGACGCCATTTGCTACCCGCGTTCATCAGCTGCAGCGCTTCGGTCCAGCCGGCAATCACACCGCTGACCGGGAATTCCGCCGGCTCGCCACGCTCGTAGGAGCTGTCGAACACGGTGCCGTCGATCAGCATGCCGTGGTAATGGGTGCGGACCTGATCTTCACGGGTCGGCTTGGCGCCTTCGCCTGCGGTCAGCACTTCAAACTGCAGACCCGAAGCCAAGGTGGTCACGCCTTCGCGCTTGCCATTCTCAGCCAGGTACGCCACGCCGGCGCCTGCTGCTTTTTCAGCCTTGGCAGCGGCCTCAGCCTGCATGACTTCGCGGATCACTTTGAAGCTGGCAGACATTTCTTCCTGGCCAACACGGCTTGGCAGGCTGTTGAACGCGTCGGTCAGGCCGGCCAGGATCGCATCAAGGCTGACACCCGGTGGTGGGTTGTCGCGCAGTTGGTCACCCAGCTGACGGCCGATGCCGTAGCTGACGCGCGTTTCGTCGGTGGACAGATTGACTTCGGACATGACGCTGCTCCGCAGAGGGGCGCGGCTCGACACAACGATCAGCCTGACGGCCTGCGTGTCGCGACGCCCCGAAACAAAAGGGCAGGCAGACTAGCACAATTGCCCCTGCCGCCCCACTCCGTCACGGGCGGCGTCGGGCAAAAGGTTCAGTGCTTGGTGACTTTATCGAGGTAGCCCATGGCGCACGCAGACACCACGAACGTCATGTGAATGATGACGTACCACTTGAGGTGCTCGGCTTCGATGTTGGCGGCGTCCATGAACACGCGCAGCAAGTGAATCGAGGAGATGGCAACGATGGAAGCTGCCACTTTCATCTTCAGCGACGAAGAGTCCATGGTGCCCAGCCAGTTGAGCTTTTCCTTGCTTTCATCGATATCGAGCTGAGAAACGAAGTTTTCGTAGCCGGAGATCATCACCATCACCAGCAACCCGCCGACCAGCGCCATGTCGATCAACGACAGCAGCACCAGAATCAGATCGGCCTCAGCCAGGGAGAAGACATTGGGCAGAACGTGAAAGATCTCTTGAAAGAACTTCAGAGACAGTGCCAGCAAACCGAGGGAAAGGCCAAAGTAGATCGGGGCCAAGAGCCACCTGGATGCGTACATGGCATTTTCAAAAAAACGTTCCATTGCGACTCGCCAGAGAATGAAAAAGACGGGCGAGTATATCAGCGAGAACAGTGAGCTCTAACCCTGCGACGAAATACCGCAGACTTCCTAGAAAGGCGACGAGCGTTGATAGGCCGCAAGATCGCTGTTGATCCGGCGCAGCTCGCTTTGCAGATGCAGACTCCAGATCGGCACGTCGTCGGTGAGCTGATAGCCGTGCAACGACAGACTTTCAGCGATGGCCGTCAGCACCGCTTCCGCCGCCAGCAGACCGGTGAACGGCCCTTGAGACTTGATCGCCGACGGTTGCTCGCCTGACATCCCTGCGGCGAACAACAGCATCCACATGCCGCTGTCTCCGCAAAGCGGGCGGACAGAGCATTCGATACGAGTCATCAGGCCCAGACATTGACGGGTAAGGCAGAGGCTACGCGACATGGCGAGCTCCTCGTGAGTGAGGGTCTTGTCCTCCCAGGTTGAACGGGAGGATGCGCCAGTTCATCTGGCCACTCTTGTAATCATTCAGGATAGAAGAAAAGTGGCGCGCGAAAGACAAGCCGGATGAACGGGAGCCGGGCGATCGAGGATCGTCCGGCCCCCTCCAGGACCTGTCAGGCTTTGAGTTCAGGTTGAAGTTGAGCCGGTTCCTTTTCCAGCTCTTCCTTGAGGTCTTCGTCGCTGAGCATTTGCGCAATGTCACGCAGCCGCTCGACGACCCTGGCGTTCACGCTGCCGTCCGGGAACTCGCCGTTCTCGTCAGGCTCACCGGCGGGCTCGCCGACCAGCAGGCTCAGGGCTTCGTCAGCCTGGCTGACCGCGTAGACGTGGAACTGGCCGTCGCGCACTGCTTGCAGCACCCGCTCATCGAGCATCAGCGTCGACACGTTGGCCTTGGGAATGATCGCGCCCTGCTCCCCGGTCAGACCGCGCGCTTCGCACAGTCGGAAGAACCCTTCGATCTTCTCGTTGACCCCGCCCACGGCCTGCACTTCACCGAACTGGTTGATCGACCCGGTGATGGCGAAGCACTGCTTGAGCGGTGTCCGCGACAAGGCTGAAATCAGCGTGCAGACCTCGCCCAGCGAAGCGCTGTCGCCGTCGACGTAACCGTAGGACTGCTCCAATGCGATGCTGGCCGAGATCGCCAGTGGAAACTCCTGAGCGTAACGACTGCCCAGATACCCGGTCAGGATCATCACGCCCTTGGAGTGGATCGGCTGGCCGAGATTGACCTCGCGTTCGATATCGACAATGCCGCTGCCGCCCGGGTACACCGTGGCGGAGATGCGCGCCGGAACCCCGAACGCCGAATCCCCGACTTCGAGTACGGTCAGCCCGTTGCACTTGCCCACCGCCGCGCCGTCGGTGTCGATCAGAATGATCCCCGCCAGCATGTCATCGAGAATCCGCGCCGACACCCGTCCGGTACGCGTGGCCTTGGCCTTGAGCGCACGCTCGATGTGGCCGGCATCGGTCTGTTCTTCGTTGGCGAGCTGCCGAATGAAATCCGCCTCGCTGACGAGCTGAAACAGGTCACCAATGCGCGCCGACAGACGCCCCTGATGCTCGGCAAGACGTGCGCTGTACGTCGCCAGACGCGCCACCGCGTCGGCGGTCAACGGCGCCATGCCTTCTTCCGAAGTGCGGGTTTTCAGCAGCTGCGCGAACTGTTCCAGGGTCTCGTCGACCATCGGAATCTCTTCGTCGAAGTCGACCAGCACGCGAAACATCTCCTGGAAATCCGGATCCAGGTCTTGCAGCGTGTAGTACAGCGAGCGGGAACCGATGATGACGATCTTCACGTTCCACGGAATGACCTGAGGCGTGAGCGTCACCGTTGCCAGCCGACCCATTTCGCCCAGCGGCGATTCCATTTTCAGCTTGCGCGATTGCAGGGTGCGCTTGAGGGCGTCCCAGACAAACGGCTCAGTGAGCATCTTTTCCGCTTCCAGAATCAGGAAGCCGCCATTCGCCCGATGCAAGGCGCCGGGGCGCAGTTGGCGGTAGGTCGTGTACAGCGCGCCCTGGTCGGTGCTGTATTCGATGCGACCGAACAGGTTGTCGTAGGTCGGGTGCGGCTCGAACACCACCGGCGCGCCGCCGTCTCGGGTGTGGCCCACGACCAGACTAGGGCCGTATTGCTCTTCCAGCAGCTTGCGCGCCTGCGCGTCGGTCTTGCTGTCATCGACCAGTTGTTCGACCACGGTCTTGAGCAGATAAACCTGCACGGCTTGCAAGTAAGCGCAGACGGCCGCGTTCTCGGCGTATTTTTCCGACAGCGGCGCCAGCAACGGCTGGAGGGTCAGGATGATGGTTTCTTCGTTCAACTGGCGCAGCTGGTTGCTCGATTCGCGCTTCCACTGCGGCAGGCTGGCCAACTCTTCGTTCAGCCGCTCTTCGAGCCCTGCAATGTCGTCGTGAAAACGCTCACGTTCGGCTTCCGGCAATTGAGAGAACTCGGCCTCGTCCAGCGCCTTGCCGTCGGCCATCGGGGTGAACGCGATGTTGGAGCTGTCGCGGTACAGCGCAATCCCCTTCTCCAGCGCCAGACGCTCGATGACGTCCAGAGCGCGGTCGTAACGCTGGTTGAATGCGCGATCGATGGCGCTCTTTTTTTGCTGGTAGGAAGGATGCTCAAAGACTGCCGGGAAAGTCGCCAGCAGGTTGTCGATGAGGCCACCGATATCGGCCATGAATTCGTGGGCACTGCCAGGCGGCAGCTCCAGCGCTCGAGGCTCGCGCGGCTCGTCGAAATTGTTGACGTAGACCCAGTCCGGCGGGGTCTGCATGCGCTTGGCTTCGGCCTTGAGGTAGCGTTTGACGAACGAAAAGCGGCCAGTGCCCGGCTCGCCCATCACAAAAACGTTGTAGCCGGGCCGCGGCATGGCGACCCCGAATTGCAGCGCTTCTACAGCTCGCTCCTGGCCGAGCACACCCCGAAATGGTTCCAGATCATTGGTCGTCGAAAAGCTGAACTGTTCAGCGGAAAACGGACGTGTCAGCGCGTCGGGCGCTAGACGAAGGCTGGCTGCTACGGAATCGGGCATCAGTGTTCCTTACATCATGCGGGGCAGATGTCGGCATTCTGGCGCTCGCCGGACAAGACTTGCAAGGCGCTCGCGTTCCGAATGATTTACGCCGCCGTAAACACGGGCCGGATGGCCTGAAGGAATGATCCAGCGCAGCATTTTGCAATAATCCACGGAACCAGAGGAACGTGCCTAAACTCCAACGTGCGCAGATGACCATTTGATGGCCATCTGACTTGATGAGCCATTCGGCCTGTCATCGGTGAACCAAGTTCTGTCGTTCAAGCTGCAGAGCCAGGCACAGCCAGTTTCGAGCCGGATCGCGTCAAGAACCCCGACCCTTGGTTGAATAAGATAGAGAATAAGCTATGAAACGGATTCTTCTTGGAACGCTCTTCACCGCTGTTTCCATCAACGCTATGGCTCAGGCTCCGGGCGGCCCGGATTGCGGCTGGGGCAACATGCTGTTCGAAGGCCAGCGCGGCACGCCAGCTCACTTCCTGGCATCCACCACTAACGGCACCTCCGGCAACGCCACGTTCGGTATGACTTCCGGCACCAACGGCTGCTCCACCAACGGCGCGCTGACCTACGGTGGCAAATCCTGGCTTGCCATGAATGGCATGATGGACGAGCTGTCCAAGGACATGGCCATGGGCAAAGGCGAAGCACTGACCACCTACGCGGTCGTGCTGGGCGTTGCACCTGAAGATCGTGCGCATTTCGCCGCAGTCACTCATGAGCACTTCTCGCAGATCTTCAACAAGGCTGACGCCACCGCTGAAGACGTGCACAGCAACACCGTTGCTGTATTGAAAAACGACCCGACTCTGGCCAAATACGCTACCCAGGCTTAAAGTCGCTGACCGCTCCCCGCCCGGGGAGCGGTTTTCTCTCTTTCGATCTAGTTGCCCTCTATGCTCAAACGTCTTGCGTACCTGGCGCTCTTTGTCTGTGCTCCGCTGTCTGCAATGCCACACCTTGCAACCGAGCGTTTGCAGCAACTGGCCAACGACTCTTACTGGCTTTCATTGGGTCATTACGAAGCCGGCAAACTGGGCGGCTGGCGCAGCTATGTCGACGACCCCAAATTCTTTCTCGCCAGCGACGGCGCGCATCATCCCGACGCTGAGCTTGCGGCGACACTCGATGCGATTTACGCACCGGTCGCCGACCCGCAAACTCACGCTCAATGTGTCTACCCGGCGCGGACCCGCTGGCTGCGCGAACAATTGCAGCTGACGGGCCTGCCGACGCCGGACTGCACTGAGTACAACGCCTGGTTCAAGGACGTGGCGCCGGACAGCACGGTGTTGATCTTCCCCGCGGCTTACCTCAACAGCCCGTCGTCCATGTTCGGGCATACGCTGCTGCGCATCGATCCGGCCAGCGCGAAAACCAACGACACCACACTGCTCAGTTATGCCATCAACTTCGGCGCCTACATCGAGGGCATGGACAACAGTCTGCTCTATGCCTGGAAGGGCTTGATGGGCGGCTATCCCGGCCTGTTCGCACTGGTGCCGTATCAGGAAAAGCTCTCGGAATACCGCAGCCTGGAGAACCGGGACCTGTGGGAATACCGTTTGAACCTGACCCCGGAAGAAACCGGGCGGATGGTCGAGCACGTCTGGGAGCTGAAGCAGATCCGGTTCAGCTACTTCTTCTTCGATGAAAACTGCTCGTACCGTTTGCTGGAATTGTTGCAGGTCGCAAGGCCCAGCCTGAAACTCACCGAGCAGTTCGGCCTGACCGCGATTCCGACCGACACGGTGAAAGCGATCAAGGCTGCGGGGCTGGTCGAGAAGACCATTTACCGCCCTTCCCGCGAACGCGAGTTGCTCAGTCGCGCCGAGCCTTTGACTCAGGAGGAGCAGCAATGGGTGCTCAAGGTCAGTGCTGACCAGAAGCAGCTGCAAACCGCTGATTACTTGGCCTTGCCGAAACCGCGTCAAGCCTTGATTCAGGACGCGGCCTATCGACTGGAGCGCTACCGCGCCAACGGACTGGAGCGCGATGCGGAGCGTTCGCAACGCAGCTTCGAACTGCTGCAGGCAATCAACCGCAACCCGCCACCGGAGCTGAAAATCGAACGGCCCGGCCTGCCGGAAGAAGGCCATGAATCTCGCACCTGGCAGCTGGGTGTGGGCAGCCGGGACGATCGAGCCTTCGCGGAATACGGCCTGCGCATGGCTTATCACGACCTGAACGACAATGCGTACGGCTTCCCGCTCGGCGCACAAATCGAAATTCTGCAACTCAAGCTGCGCCAGTACGAGGGCAACGATTGGCAAGTACAGCAGCTGGATCTGGCCACCATTCGTTCATTGACGCCACGCAATGCGTTGCTGCAACCCTGGTCGTGGCAGGTCACCGGCGGACTGGAGCGCGTGCCGGGCAAGCATGGCGATGAGAATCTCGTCAGCCACGTGAATGGTGGCGCAGGCGGAACCTGGCAGCTGGGCGAAGAAGTGCTGGGCTTTGCACTGGGCACAGCGCGAATCGAGCACAACAATGACTTCGCTGAATTTATTTCACCAGCGGCCGGGTTCAACACCGGTCTGTTATGGCGCAACCCGTTGGGCAACCTGAGCCTGGAGGCGAAGGGAGACTATTTCACCAATGGCGAGGTTCGCCGCAGCCTGAGCCTGAATCAGCAGTGGGAATTGTCCCGCAATCTGGGGCTGCGCCTGAGCGCTCAGCGCGAATTCACGCATCTGAGCTCGCCGCAGAATGAAGTGATGCTTGAGGTGAAGTGGTATCACTATTGATTGGCGACGTTCTGGAGCCCGCTCGCCAGCAAGCTGGCTCCTACGGTAAAGCGCCGATCCTCTGTAGGAGCCAGCTTGCTGGCGATAGGGCCACCCGATTTTCCTGACATCTCGCGGTGCCTCCGTCGCGGGCAAGCGCGCTCCTACAAGCGATAGGGCCACGCGGTTTTCCCGACAGGCCGCGTCGCGGGCGAGCGATGCCGGCGATGCGTAATATTTACCAATAACTCACCAATTGCCTTCTAGACTCCACTCATACATGAGGAAGTCGCCATGAAGATGCAGTGGATGGTGTTGTCGCTGGCCGTTGGGCTCGCAGGTTGTCAGTCCACCCATGATCAACTGCTGGCGGAAGGTTACCCGCCGGCGTTTGCCGATGGCTATCAGGATGGATGCGGCAGCGGCAGGCAGGCTGCTGGTTCGATCGG
>JARDZH010000032.1 GCA_029240955.1 Pseudomonas sp.
GTCTGATATCCCCGGTTTTTCGCAAGCCTCTTATCGAGAGAATCGAGCATGGAACGTTTCGCTGTCGCTGTAGTTTGCGCCCTGCTGGCAACCGGTGCCCTGGCAGCTCCGAAGTCCTGTGAAGAACTCAAGGACGAAATCGAAGCCAAGATCCAGGCCAATAACGTCACTGCCTACACGCTTGAAATCGTCACCAATGACGAGGTCCAAGACCCGAACATGGTGGTGGGCAGCTGCGAAAACGGTACGAGAAAAATCATCTATCAGCGTAACGATCGCTGATCAGAGGCAGTGCACGTCTTCTTCCTCGGCCACCAGATTTCGCTGGGCGTCATAAAGCATGGCGTCTACGCTATTGGCGATCGAGCGCACTTCAAACCGATAACGCTGGCCGGCCGTGAAGCCGTCGTACTGTAGATCGATGAAGCAAGTCAGCTCGCGCAAATCGTCGCTCATGATGCCGATCCCGCCGGAGCGGTATTCGTAGTCATAGCGCACCTGCAATTTATGGCTACCCGGTGTCACCTGAAAATAACGGCCGTCAGGCGTGTTCTCGCCATCCAGCTTGTCGCTCATCACCAGCCTTCCGGTAAAGGTATGCATATCGACCCAGGCCATATTGGGGTCGACTGCCGGCAAAGGCGACGCGCAGCCCGCAAGGGTGGCGAGAATGATGCACAGTGGTGTCAGACGCATTGGCTAGCTCCGTTCTGGTCGGGCGATGATAGTTGCGCCCTGCCCCGACTGTCCTGCATAACAGCGTTCGATATTTCGCGAAGGCCATTTATGCCTGGACTCAATGTTTTATCACACTGGCGCATGCTCCCAGTGCTGACGGTTTTATTGCTGAGTGGCTGTTCCAGCGTTTCCTATTACCGCCAGCTGGCGACAGGTCAGCTGGAGTTGCTGCGCGCCCGCGAGCCAATCGCTCAAGTGGTCGCCGATCCTGCTCGCGATGCCGGGCTGCGCGAACGCCTGGCGAATGCACAGCAGGCGCGAATCTTCGCCAGTACGCATCTGCACCTTCCGGATAACGACAGCTACCGGTTGTATGCTGACTTGCACAGGCCTTACGTGGTGTGGAACGTCTTTGCGACCGATGAGTTCAGTCTGGATCCTGTGACCCATTGCTTTCCGATTGCCGGTTGCGTTGCGTACCGCGGTTACTACAGCGTTGGCGCCGCGCGCGGGGACGCCGCTTTGCAACGCCAGGCGGGACGAGACGTTTACGTGAGCGGCGTGGAAGCCTATTCGACACTTGGCTGGTTTGACGATCCGATCCTCAGTTCGATGCTGCACTGGGGAGATGAACGTCTGGCGACGTTGATCTTTCACGAACTGGCCCATCAGCGTTTCTATGTGAAGGACGACACTGCGTTCAACGAGTCGTACGCCAGCTTCGTCGAGCAGGAAGGCACTCGCCAGTGGCGTGCCGCGCGGGGGCTTGCGCCAGAACCCGTATCGCAGTCGGCCCGACGCGATCAGTTCATTCGTCTGGTGCTCGACACCCGCGAGCGACTGCAGACCCTGTACCGCCAGCCTTTGGCTGCGGATCTGATGCGCACCCGCAAGGCAGCCGAGTTCGACCGATTGCGTCATGACTATCGCCAGCTGCGCGACGGGCCCTGGGCGGGCGACAAGCGCTATGACAACTGGATCAACAGCCCGATGAGCAATGCCAAGCTGTTGCCTTTCGGCCTCTACGATCAGTGGGTGCCCGCGTTTGAAGCACTGTTCCGAAAGGCTGGCGGTGACTGGGAGCACTTCTACGAATTAGTGGAAGCGCTGGGCCGGCAGCCCGCCGATGCTCGCAGGGCTACCTTGGCGGAACTGATGCGGTAGCAGCGGTTTACCGGAGCTGCGCGGGCCAAGGCGTTGCTCAGGGCAAAAACGCAGCATGCAGCTCAGCCAGCGTTGCGAAGTGAAAGTCAGGCTTCTCGGCCGTCAGCTCTTCATGGCTGCCGAAACCATATCCCACGGCCGCGACGTCAAGCCCATTGCGCAACCCGCCAATCAGGTCGTGTTTGCGGTCGCCGATCATCAGGGTGTGCGCCGGGTCGAGCTGCTCTTCAGCCAACAGATGCGCGATCAGCTCGACCTTGTCAGTCCGCGTGCCATCCAGTTCGCTGCCGTAGATCAATTTGAAGTGGCGGGCGAAGTCGAAGTGGCGAGCGATTTCCCGCGCGAACAGCCAGGGCTTGGACGTTGCGATAAACAGCGTTCTGCCCTGCCCTGCAAGGGTTTCGAGCAAAGCCGGCACGCCTTCGAACACCATGTTCTCGTACAGCCCGGTCACTTTGAAACGCTCCCGATAATGCCCCACGGCTTCCCATGCGCGCGCTTCGTCCATGTCGTAGTACTGCATGAAGGCTTGAAGCAGCGGCGGGCCGATGAAGTGTTCAAGACGGGTAATGTCCGGCTCGTCGATGCCCATGCGTGCCAGCGCAAACTGGATCGAGCGGGTGATGCCCAGTCGTGGGTCGGTCAGCGTACCGTCGAGGTCGAACAGAATATTTTGATAATGCATGGCGGCTTCGTTCTGGAGAGGAATCAGCATGGTTGATCGAAACCCTCGGCCAGATGCTGGTCCTTGAGTTTCACGTAATTGGAAGCGCTGTAGGGGAAAAACGCGATTTCCTTTTCGGTGAGCGCTCGCACTTGCTTGACCGGCCGGCCGACGTAGAGAAAACCGCTTTCCAGCACCTTGCCCGGCGGTACCAGAGAACCTGCGCCGATAATCACCTCGTCTTCGACCACAGCGCCGTCCATGATCGTGCTGCCCATGCCGATCAAGATCCGGTTACCCACCTTGCAGCCGTGCAGCATCACCTTGTGACCGATGGTGACTTCATCGCCGATCAGCAATGGAAAGCCGTCCGGATTGAACGGCCCGGCATGGGTGATGTGCAGAACGCTGCCGTCCTGCACGCTGGTGCGGGCGCCGATACGGATGCGATGCATATCGCCGCGGATCACGGTCAGCGGCCAGACCGAGCTGTCTGCACCGATTTCGACATCGCCGATCACAATGGCGGATGAGTCGACGAACGCACGCTCGCCGAGGGCTGGAGTGTGATCCTGAAACTTGCGAATGGGCACGATAGGCTCTCTCTTTGGCAATGATAGGTGGCTGACACGGGTTTCAGTGCTGCGGTCGGCGTCGATTGTAATTAAGATGCCTGAGTGTTTCTTCCAGCCAAGGTGCAAAACCGTGAGCGCGAACAACCCTCTTCTGCAACCGTACGACCTGCCTCCTTTCTCGGCGATCCGCGCCGAGCACGTCAAACCTGCCATCGACCAGATCCTGGCCGACAACCGTGCCGCCATCGCTGACATTCTCGCCACTCAAGGTTCAAACCCGACCTGGGAAGGGCTGGTGCTGACCATGGACGAGCTGAATGACCGTCTGGGCGCGGCGTGGAGCCCGGTCAGCCATCTCAACGCGGTGTGCAACAGCGCCGAGCTGCGCGAGGCTTACGAGTCGTGTCTGCCAGCGTTGAGCGCCTACTCTACCGAAATGGGCCAGAACCGCGAGCTGTTCCAGGCATATGAAGCGTTGGCGAACAGCCCCGAAGCGGCCAACTTCGACGTGGCTCAGAAAACCATTCTCGAACAGGCACTGCGCGACTTCCGCCTGTCCGGCATCGACCTGCCGCCTGAGCAGCAGAAGCGTTATGCCGAAGTGCAGAGCAAGCTGTCCGAACTGGGCAGCCAGTTTTCCAACCAGTTGCTGGATGCCACCCAGGCGTGGACCAAGCTGGTCACCGACGAATCCGCGCTGGCCGGCCTGACCGAATCAGCCAGGCAGCAAATGGCTGCCGCCGCCAAGGCCAAGGATCTCGAAGGCTTCCTGATCACGCTGGAGTTCCCCAGCTACTACGCGGTAATGACTTACGCCGAAGACCGTGCCCTGCGTGAAGAAATCTACGCGGCTTATTGCACGCGCGCCTCCGACCAGGGGCCGAACGCGGGCAAGAACGACAACGGCCCGATCATGGAGCAGATTCTCGATCTGCGTCAGGAGCTGGCTCAGCTGTTGGGCTACGCCAACTACGCCGAACTGAGTCTGGCCACCAAGATGGCCGAATCCAGCGACCAGGTGCTCAGTTTCCTGCGCGATCTGGCCAAGCGCAGCAAGCCGTTTGCCGAACAGGATCTCAAGCAGCTCAAGGCGTATGCTGCCGAACAGGGCTGTGCCGACCTGCAAAGCTGGGACAGCGGCTTCTATGCCGAGAAACTGCGCGAGCAGCGCTACAGCGTTTCGCAGGAAGCACTGCGCGCCTATTTCCCGATCGACAAAGTGCTGACCGGCCTGTTCGCCATCGTCCAGCGTCTTTACGGCATTGAGATCGCAGAGCAAAAAGGCTTCGATAGCTGGCACCCGGACGTCCGCCTGTTCGAGATCAAGGAAAACGGCCAGCACGTGGGACGTTTCTTCTTCGACCTGTACGCGCGCGCCAACAAGCGTGGCGGCGCCTGGATGGACGGCGCACGCGACCGTCGTCGTACAGCCGAGGGGACCTTGCAGAGCCCGGTCGCCAACCTGGTGTGCAATTTCACCCCAGCGGTCGCCGGCAAACCTGCGCTGCTGACTCACGACGAAGTCACCACGCTGTTCCATGAGTTCGGTCACGGTCTGCATCACCTGCTGACGCGCATCGAGCATGCCGGTGTTTCGGGCATCAATGGCGTGGCCTGGGATGCGGTCGAGTTGCCGAGCCAGTTCATGGAAAACTGGTGCTGGGAGCCTGAAGGCCTTGCGCTGATTTCCGGTCATTACGAAACCGGCGAAGCATTGCCTCAGGATCTGCTGGAGAAGATGCTGGCGGCGAAGAACTTCCAGTCCGGCCTGATGATGGTGCGTCAGCTGGAATTCTCGCTGTTCGACTTTGAGTTGCACGCCACCCATGGCGACGGGCGCAGCGTTCTGGATGTGCTCGAAGGCATTCGCGACGAAGTCTCGGTCATGCGACCTCCGGCTTACAACCGCTTCCCCAACAGCTTCGCGCATATCTTCGCGGGCGGTTACGCGGCGGGTTACTACAGCTACAAATGGGCGGAAGTGCTGTCTGCCGATGCCTTCTCCAAGTTCGAAGAAGACGGCGTGCTCAACATGGAAACCGGACGCGCATTCCGCGAAGCGATTCTGGCCCGTGGCGGTTCACAGGCGCCGATGGTGCTGTTCGTCGATTTCCGCGGACGCGAGCCCTCGATTGACGCACTCTTGCGTCACAGCGGTCTGAGTGAGGAAGTGGCGGCATGACGGATACACCGGTAGTCATTACCAGGAAGCGCTTCATCGCCGGGGCGGTATGCCCGGCGTGCAGCGAGCCGGACAAGTTGATGATGTGGAGCGAAAACGACGTGCCTCACCGCGAGTGCGTGGGTTGCGGGTACAGCGACACGCTCAACGAGCAGGGTTTGTCGATTCCGAAAGAACTGGGTACGCGGGTCAACCAGACGGCAGCGAAACCTGCCAACCCGAAAGTGCAGGGCGTGCAGTTCTTCCCTAATCCCAAACTGAAAAAGCCGGTCTGAACCGAACAGCAGAGTGCGCCCTCGGCGTACCCTGCTGCTCGAATCATGGTCTGGCATTGCGTATCGTTCGAAAAAAAGGGCTTACTCTGTCGAGCAAGCCCTTTTCAGTTGTACCGCCCCGGTCTGAAACTGATGGTCTGAAACACCCTGGCAAGTTCTAGAAACGCCCGATGGTTTTCTCTGCGGGAACAGTCGACAGCGTCGAGTTCGCCATTGCTGTCGGAGGAGAATATCGACGCATCGTACAGCAACTCCTCGTCTTCATAGAGTTCAAGAGTTACTTCCGGATTATCAAAGTCCTCCACATCTTCAGTCAGTATTCGAACCTCGTATTTAGCCATCACGCACCTCGCAGTCAGGTAAAGGTTTGCTAAAGCCAATTGCCAGGCCAGCCTGAATCGCGACGGTAGCCGCCGTCATATACTTCGTCTACTGACAGAAATAGCAGGTGTTCATTCATCCAGCCGGATTGGTTCTCTATCGGTATAAAGAGCCTGTGGCATGTTCCGTTCGGTGAGCGCAAAGGGTTTATTTGCTGCCATAAAAATAGCCGAACGAAATCTTTCCATTGATCGATCGACTCGCTTCCACTTTTACATCAGCGTTCTCGTAGGAGCTGTCGAAGCTTGGAACAACGATCGGCCAGGTGATATCCCGTTTGATGGTCACCTGGGTTCGGCCTTGCGAAGCGTTTCCATCGGGATGGCCTGTGAGGATGAAAGAAGTACCGGCTCTTGCTTTGATAATCCGGGCAGACTCCACTTCATCGTTCGAGCAGCCATACGAATTGCTTTTCATCCTGACGTTATGCGCCGTACTGAAGGGCACCGTGCAGTCAAGATTCTCAGTGGCGTTGACGTTCTCGTAGAAAGTGATCGCTGCGTCACTGAAATCTGTGGGCGTACGACCGATGTCGATCCTGGATACCTTGCCGTTCAGGTTGTTGTTGCGAACGTACACGGACTGAAAATGGCTGTAATTGAAGTTTTCTTCAAAATGCGGAAGCACGAAGTGCTCGTCGATACTGATGTCGCGCTTGATGTCGATAATGGCGTAATCGTCTTCCCCGCTACCGCCGGGATTGTCGTACACCTTGATCCTCGTGCCTTTGGGCAGACCGGAAAATGACAAGCTGTCAGCCTCATCGTTTTCACATCCTCCGGTAGGCAAGTTGAGCCGTTTCGAACCACTGGGAACAGCGCAGACCGTATCTTCATCCCGGCTGGCACTTTGTCCTTCCCACAGGTAGATACCTCCCTGAGTCAGCGTCCTCGTGTAAGGCAATGTATCGCCGTTGCGATAGTTATTGATGGCAATGAAGTTCGGCTCGACACCGCAATTGGCGGTGCGGCGCATCAGGTAGGTCAGGTTATTGTCATACGCGCCCGAGTCGAACGTCGTGGAGGTAATGGTATGGAACTGGTTCATCAGAAACAGCCTCTTCCATTGCTTGCCGGTGCTGGGAGACACCAGCCGAGTGTTCAGAGGTACTTCATCCCAGCGGGTGGGGCACGAGAAGTTGTGAAGCGCCTTGATGTTGGACGCTGCAGGTCCAAGCGTTTCCCAATGATTCTGAGTCAGCCAGTCCTTGTCATACAGCACAGTGACGGTTTTACCGCCGACTTTGTAATTGCCGCTGACCGAGTATTTATCGGTCATCAATATGAGGCGGTTGTTCTGGTGGGCCATCTGGTTCAACGTGGGCCAGCTGGTAGATGTGAAGTTCGCCGGATTGAATGAAAAGTCTGCCAGCTCGGGCAAGGCCTCGAACACCTGCTGCAGATCGCCGCGATCCACGTAGGTCTCCAGAAACAATGTCACGACCTCGGACGGATTGTTGCGAAGAAAGGGGATGAACTCGTTTTTCAGCTGTTTACCGAGCGGGCCGTAACAGGCGATGCTCTTGTGACAGACCTTGATTCGTTCCAGCCCTTGCTTCTTGTTGTCGGTGTACAAATCCAGCATGAAGCCGCGAACTCCATCGTTCAGCTGACGAGGCATTTCCGCGAGGTTCTGGTTGATCTTTTCGTATGAATTATGCGTCGTGACCCAGTGATACTGGTCGAACGGCTTGTGGGTGTCCTGGAAGTTGGCAGCGTGGACATGGGTAATGCCAAGACACAGTGCGGTCAGGCTGCAGGTAATTAACGCGTTCAAATCTGAAATCCTTTTCAGTTCTTCCAGATCGGCTGATCTGGATGGGTTATGGCGCTCTTCCATGAGCGCATTGCAAGTAAAGATCAACAGCCGGGCCGCTCAACCTCAGCCTTGTAACCACATCTGTAGGACTGTTCTATCGAGGACCTTCTGTCAGGTAGCTTGATGTTTCCTTGTGCGCTCATGGAGCACGTCGCAGCTTTGGGGTACTGTACGGATAAACAGCATTCGAGCCCATTCATGTCCAGCCCCTCCCCGATCCGCGGTCGCGGAACCACGACCAATCCCCATAACCGCTTTGCGCCCAGCCGCTCGGTTGCCGAGGACGACGGCTGGTATCAGGAAGTGCCGTTGACTCAAGGCACACACGTCACCCTCGAAACCGCCAAAAGCATCATTACCCGCAACAGCTCGCCGGACATCCCGTTCGACCGCTCGATCAACCCGTACCGTGGTTGTGAGCATGGCTGCATTTACTGTTTCGCCAGGCCCAGCCACGCGTACTGGGACATGTCGCCGGGCCTGGATTTCGAAACGAAACTGATTGCCAAGACCAACGCCGCCGCGCTGCTGGAGCAGCAACTCTCGAAGCCCGGCTACACGTGTGCGCCCATCACTCTGGGAGCCAATACCGATCCTTATCAGCCCATCGAACGTGAACATCGGATCACCCGTGCCACGCTGGAAGTTCTGCTGCGTTATCGGCACCCGGTCAGCATCATTACCAAGGGCTCGCTGATCCTGCGTGATCTCGACTTGCTGGCAGAGATGGCAAAACTTCGGTTGGTGTCGGTGTTCATCAGTCTGACGACGCTGGACGATGAGCTCAAACGCACCCTGGAGCCTCGGGCGGCCGCGCCCAAAGCTCGGTTGCGAGCCATTCGCGTGATGCGCGACGCGGGAATTCCGGTCGGCGTCCTGTGTGCACCGATGATTCCAATGATCAACGACAGCGAGTTGGAAGCATTATTGCGCGAGGCCAAGGCGGCCGGAGCGCTGAGCGCCAGCTACGTAATGCTGCGTCTGCCGCTCGAAGTCGCGCCGTTGTTCGACGAATGGTTGAAGACGCATTACCCGCAACGCGCAGATCATGTGATGAGTCTGATTCGACAGAGCCGGGGCGGCGAGTTGTACGACAGTACGTTCGGTTCACGAATGCGAGGTGAAGGTCCGTTCGCTGACCTGCTGGCTCAGCGTTATGCCGTGGCGGTGAAGCGCTTGGGTCTCAACCAGCGTGACGCGCTCAAGCTCGACTGCAGCGCTTTCTGTCCGCCGGGAGGCCAGATGTCTCTGCTGTGACTATTCGCGCCATGCTTGCGTCAGCCTCGGGCCAGAGCGGTTGCATTCAGTTTCACTTAAGCTTCGCGGGTTAGCCTGTGATTCGGGTTGAGACCAGCGGCAGCCTTCAACGGACGTGAACGTCATGCCAAACAACAGGGTCCATCCGGTTTGGTCAATGAAAGCATGAATAATCCACATCAATCCGTCAGAGGATGCAGACATGAGAGACATGGATAAACAGCCATCGGCTACTTCGGCGAAAAGTGAACACGCAGAGAGCGCCGAAGTAGCGTTGCAGCATATCGTGGATGGCTTCATGCATTTTCGCCATGAAGTGTTTCCCCAACAGCAGGAACTGTTCAAGAAACTGGCCACGGCTCAGAAGCCGCGTGCAATGTTCATCACCTGCGCCGATTCGCGCATCGTGCCTGAACTGATCACCCAGAGTTCGCCCGGCGACCTGTTCGTGACCCGTAACGTCGGTAACGTGGTTCCGCCTTATGGGCAGATGAACGGCGGTGTTTCCACTGCAATCGAATATGCGGTCGGCGCGCTGGGCGTCCAGCACATCATCATTTGCGGTCACTCCGATTGCGGTGCCATGCGTGCGGTACTCAACCCGGACAGCCTCGAAAAAATGCCGACGGTCAAAGCCTGGCTGCGCCATGCCGA
>JARDZH010000033.1 GCA_029240955.1 Pseudomonas sp.
GTGTGTCCGGGAAAGACTTCCGGCCAGACAGTTCGCACTGCAATCCATGATTTTGAAGGCGATCAGACTTACAGCGAAAAGCCGGGTCACCACTTTGCGCTGAATTATGATTTTGACAAGGTGAGGGTCGACGCTTATGACGCGCTGTTGATCCCTGGCGGTCGCGCACCTGAGTATTTGCGGCTCAACGACACGATTCTCGAATGGATTCGCATGTTCGACAAGTCGGACAAACCCATCGCTGCGGTGTGCCACGGTGCCCAACTGCTGGCTGCGGCAGGCATTCTCAAAGGCCGTGAGTGCAGCGCTTACCCGGCCTGTGCACCGGAAGTACGGCTGGCGGGCGGCACGTTCATGGACATCGAGATTACCGCGGCGCACACGGAAGGCAATCTGGTGACTGCACCTGCGTGGCCGGCGCACCCAGCCTGGCTGGCGGCGTTTCTGGAATTGCTGGGTACTGAGATCAGGGTGTAACACTGCACGCGAGTCTGGCGCTATGGCTCGGCGAGGTTAGCGCCGAGCCACGGGGGCCGGGCTTGGTCACAGTGAAGCACGCCGCTGTGTACTGCGTTCCCGTCTACGAACCGATGCAAGAGCCAAAGCATCGGCAGTGGACGGCTGATGACCCAGTACAGTGAGACTGGCCAGAGGCCCCTTGAAAGCTTGATTGATGAACGCGGTTGCCAGCGCAATGGAGTCGGCATTTTCCAGTATGATCCGGGCTCTCTGCCGTGGGCTTTCCATGAATGAAGCGCGGTCGAACTCCGAATCTTCCGGCCCATCCCAGAGGACACCTTTATACCGCAGCTGCAGCCGCTGTATTTGAGCAAGAATGTCGATTCTCCCACCGTATGAATCGGCTCCGCTAGTTCCTGAAGGTGTCGCACCAGGGGTATTCATGTACCAGAAGTCTTTGGTGCGCAGCGTCATATGTGAAGCTTCATGAATGATATTCCAGGCGGCGCGGTGAGCGTCCTGATGGACAGGGCCTGCCCTCATGAATAAATGATGCTCGGGATCATTGGTATACTGCCAGGCCACTTGCCGGCTGCTCTTGTCCTCACTCATACCGACCATTCTGGCGCTATCCCAGGATTGAAGGAATGAAGAGAGCGCTCCTATGCGCTGGCCTGCGACCTTGAGGATGTATGTATCGGTATCGTCGTCTGATTCAGCCGTCGTTCGGAAATGGCTCAACAATGTTTCGCGTTCGTCATGCGCCGCAAAGGGAGATACGGCCCGATTGAGTGTCCGACGCGCGAAGGCCAATCCCTGCTTGCTGAACGACAGCCCGACAGTAAGGGAGCCACCCAATTGCGGATTCCATCGTGCGATATTTTGCAGCCCGACCCCCTGAACTGGATCACCACTATTTCCGAGTTCATCGACGACATCCGCAAAGTGAAAAGGCTGCGCCCCTGATGGGTCAACCCACACAATCGGTGCGTTCCTTGAGAACCGGAATAAGTTAAGTCCGTCCTTATCTCCCGCGGGATCCGGACTTATCCATCGCTGCAACCAAGGCGCGTAATAACGGAAGCCGTAGTAATACAGCCCACTCGCATCGCGCTCTTTGCCCGAGTAACGCACGGTCTTGTACGTCGCCTCCACTGCACTGCGTGCAGCCCACCATGAAGTACCGCCGAATGGATAGTAATTTTCCTGACTGATCAGGCCGCCCTGCTGGTCCAGTTCCAGGATGCTAGACCCGAGATGGTCGCTCAGGCTGTAGCGAATCTGATCATTAGCGATGCCGCTCGGTTGCCCGGCTTCCCAGTGCAGGACCCGCGCATTGCTGCGGCCTGCTTGAGTGCTGACGACATGAAGGATCTGGCCATTGGCGCAGGTGCGGATTTCCAGACCCGGCAGGTAGCGGACCTCATTGATCAAGGTGCGGCCGGAGGCAAGAGTACTGCTGATCTTGCGGCATCGCTGGTCATGACCGTCGTAGACATAGCGTTCGTCATCGTTGGCGGCAGTGGCGCGGGTCACAGTAGTGATGTGTTGTAAGTGATTGCGCATATCCCATTCCAGGGCTTGACCGCGGACCAGCTGCAGCAGGTTGCCATTTTCGTCGAATCCCTCAGTGAACCCGGCATCGATTTCACCTTCGGGCAGACTGCGATTGCTGTCTGGTGCAACGCGCATGGTGCGGGTGAATGACTGATTGCCAACATGACGCATCTGCAACAGATTGCCTGCTGCGTCGTAGTCGTAATGCTGGGTGTAATTGCCAATCTGATTCGGATCGGCCGGCACCGGCTGCAAATCAGGCAGGGCAGGGGCGTGGCTGGCGCCATTGCGCACCTCTCGGCCCGTGGCCTCGATCAGCTGATACAGCGTGTCGTAGCGATAGCGGCTGACCGGTTCGACACGCTGGTTGGCGAAGAAGCGAGTCGGCTGGGCGGCGTCCTCGATGTGCTGAATATTGCCGACCGGGTCATAAGCGTAGGTAAGGTGTTGCAGTGCCGGACTACCGGCATGAATTTCCAGCAAGCGGCCATCCTGCGGATCGTAGCGCGAGTAGCTCACGACCCCATTGCCAGTTGTTTCCTGTTCGATCTGGTCAACGGCGTTGTAACGGATGTCGCTGACCAGCGTCGAACGCTGATCGGTGCCAGCCAGCTTCAAATCGACGCTTTTCAACTGCCCGGCAACGGTCTGCGTGAAGAACCGTCCATTGCCCGAGGCGTCAGTCTGCTGGACGGGGTCACCCAATGGATCGAACGCCCACCGCGTTTCCAGCCGAGTGCTTTCCAGAAGGGCATCGCGTTCGGCTTCGTCCAGCGGCCAGTCCGGTATCTCCACCGCCTGTAAAAAATGTCGGGTTTCTGCCACTACAGCGCCGAGCACATCGAACTCCTGCAGATACCGCGTGCCAGCCGTGTCGTCATGGCGAATCAGCTGATTGCACTGGTTATGCTCAAAAGCATCCGGTCCGCCATAGTCGAACCGTTCGGTAACCTGTCTATCTTCCGTAATCGCCAGCGGGCGCAACATGACGTCGTAGTCAACGCGACGCTGGCAGCCTCGACTGTCCCATCCTTCAGCAAACTGACCTGCGTCGCCCACCAATCCGAGTCGCCAACCGGCATCAACACTTTCGGTCAGCAGCACCTGACCACCAAGGCTGTAGGTGGTGCGCAGGTTGTCGATCGAGAGGCGAGAATCACGCTGGCTGACAAGCCGGCCCGCAACGTCGTAGGTTTGCCGCGCCACCCGCTCATCGACAGGTTGAGCCAGGTCGCTGCGGCAAAACGCGATGTTGCGAATCGCCAGGCCACGGGGATCGATGACGACAAGCACAGGCGTGTGGGCATGCAACGCCATGTCAGTGGTATGCAGGCCACTGCTCATCGGCGCTCACCTGAGGTTCTGGATGCGAGTACTTCCTCCGCCGTGTCGTTCTCGTCCTCGCTGATGCTGTACCAGATGCGGTAAGTCTCACGTCGCATCCAGCCCTTGGCGGTCAGGGTGACGGTCGGGCGCCCGAGCGGGTCGTAAAATTGCCGGTCACAATAGCCGTGCTCGCGCATCGATTCGTCTTTCACATAAACATGACTGTTGGCGAAATACGGTCGATAGATCCGCACCGCCAGCCCCTTGTTGTTGTATTCGACGCGCTCGCTTACTCGCCAGCGCGGTGACGCGTGCACGACTTTCGGCACGCCGTTTTCCAGCACCAGCTTGCCGTATTGATCGACCGCGTAGGCGTCGCCGTCCTCCACGAGATGGCGAGTCTGCAAGGTGCGTCCGAAGCCATCGATTGAGGCCAGGCTGATGCGGATCTGCTTGTCCGGATCGCCCGGATAGCGATCGGCCTGCAGAACTGCACTCGCCAATGGAAGTACCGGATGCCAAGCGGTATTGCCATCGTGATACAGGACACTGGCGGAATCGCCCAGCGCCCGGTCCGGCGCGCTGACGGCCTGCTCGGTTCCGCCCCAGTGGCGCACCTCGGGGTTGAGTGGCGTAAAGCCGACTTCCGCTCCAAGTTCGGTGCCGTAGAAGCTTGTTGCCCATAACCGGCCGAAGGCATCGTAGTCGGCCTCTTGGGTGTTCTGATTCGGGTCTGTGATTCGCCGCGGTTGTAGCACCCGATAATCATGGATTGCCGTAGTCGCGCAACCAACCGGATCAGTCATGACAGTCACGAAGAGGCTGTAGGGATCATATTCGACCGTCGTCCAGCCGTGGCTGAGCGTCGGCCGGAAGGTCAGGACGCGATAAAACGCGTCCGGCCCGTCAAAGGTGAAAAAGCCATGTCTGACCGACCACAGGTTCAGTCCATCGTCCGGAAGAAATGAGGGCATCTGCTGATAACCGACTTCCGTGAGCCTTGCAGTCAGTTCCGCGCCGTCCATGACCCGTCCATAGGCACTTAGCGCATGGTCGTCGAGTTCCGCGCTCTCTCTTGCGTCGGGTAACGCCTGAAAGTTGGCCTCACCGTCGCCGCAACCGATGTAACGCTGGACCGAAAGGCCAGTGAGGGTGCGTGGCAGCGCTGCCAGCGGCCCTTGCGCGTCGCTGAACTGTTCATGACTGATCTGTTCTGTGGTCAACGCGCTGGCGGCGACAACCATTGCGTTATTGCGCAGCCGATAAGGCAGGCCCAGACGCCAGCTTTGGGGTTGATCCAGATGAAGGCTCTGGGCGCGCGTCTCGCTCAGATAGTAATACTGCTGTGCTTCGTCGTGGGACGACTGCCACCACTGCTGCTGATGGGGATCGTCGAAAGGCGGCACATCACCCGGTTTCTTGCGCCGCGCGTAGTTCACCGTCACGCTGTGGGTCAGCGTGCCGTAAGTGTCCCAGGCCAAGTTCAAGGTGTGCTCGCACATCGGGTCGTCGAGCTGGTCGGCTTCATATTGGTAACGGATGGATTCCAGCGCCAGCGGCAGCATCGAGGCGTAGCGGCGCTGCGGCGTAGCGGGCTGGAGCAGGCGCACCAGATAGCGGTTCATCTGTACGGCGTAGAGCACTTGCGGCTGCTGATGCTCGTCCAGGCCGAACACTTCGCTGCGCAGGAGTGAGCCGCTCAGCGCACGCGCCATTTCCCGCAACGCCACATCGTCGGCGCCTTCGATCGGCTGGTCGGTTCCCATATCCGGATCGAAGCGCGCGAATATATCCGCGCCCAATGGCCGTGCCTGTGGATCGCTGACGTCGTAGTCGTATGGCGCACGACCTGGATAACGGCCGGTGTGAAACCAGCTTTTGGTCAGAACCGGTGCGGTGAAGCCTTCCTGTTGTTGAGACGGGGTTTCCGCATCCGTCTGCAGGACGAGGCCGAAACCGCGGAACTCACGTTCCCGTGGGTCGTAAAAACCCTGTCGATAGCTGAAGAGCTGATTGAGGGTCGTGCCAGTGAGTGTGTCGGTCTGGGTCTGCTTGACCACCACATGGACCGGAAAGGGCAGCTCCGACACCGCGGGCTTGTCGGCCGCACGTAACGCCCGTTTTTCATCCAGCCATTCCTGCGCCGAACTGCGGTAGGTGACCGTGCCTGCCGCGCCCATGCCGTTGTCGGTGTTTTTCAGCAGGTAAGGCTTGTGCAAAGTCCCTGATCGGTTGGCGGCGTAATGCAGGCACCAGTGACGCGGTGTCATGTGCGGCACGGTCATGATCAGGCTGGAGAACCCCAGGCCTTGCAGGTCGGCGGCACTGACCTGCCAGAAGCGGTCGTAGCGCATGCCGTCGGGCCAAGGCTGCTCGAAGGGCGCGGCGAGAGCATTACCGCCTTCGTTCATGAATACCTTGATGCCGTCCGCTTGCAGATACAGCAAGTCGCTTGCGCCGGCACCGTCCAGATCGACCAGCCGCACACGGTTTGCATCGAACTCTTCATGCGTAAACGGCAGGCCGGCAAACCGCTGCCCTTTGCCGAACCGTCCGCGTCCCAGGTTGGGCCAGAAGCGGATTTCATCGTGACGAATGCGGATCAGGTGCTGCTGCCCCGTGCCCAGCAGATCGCTGAACGCGACCAGTTCGTTAGCGCTGTCACCGGGCACCGGCAAACGGTCTTCCAGGTGAGGAATTTCAACACCTGCAGCGAATCCCGAGCTCCGACGACTGGCATACAGGCGCACACTGCGCGGTCCGATCAATGCAAGATCGGAAAGCCCGCCGCCCACCAGATCCGCCATTTGCCCGTGCGGGTGAAAGAATTCAGTGGGCATAGCGGCGAACGGCGTGAATCCGGACCAGCTGTGATCAGGGTTCAGGGTGAAAAAGCCAGTCATGCCAGGCTGTGCGACGATCCAGTCCAGTCGCCCATCGCCAGTAAAGTCCGCAAGTGTCTGACGTGCCGGCCGACCTGAATCGGCGGTCGGCACCTTCGGCAGGTCCTGCCAAGCGCCATAAGCGACCGCATCAGCACCGCCTGTTTCAGCACGCAGCGGCTCCCGATACCGCCAGCTTTTATCGCTGCGATACAGCATTCCTGGAACGCCATCGCCGTAAAGATCGACCATCTGGTAGTGCTGCCCGTCGTCCAGTCCCGCCATGGCGTCGAGCGGGGTGTAAATGGCGTAGTCGCTGTCGAAGTCGCTGTACTGCATTTGCAGGGAAGGCAGTCGGTCCAGCTGCCTGACGCGCGTGCCATCCCAGGCCTGGGGGTGGGCGGCTTTGAGGAGGTTGTATTTAAGTGCGGTCTGGTGGTATTCCAGCAGCAGCCGCTGAGTCAGCAGGGGCGACTCGGCGAGCTCGTCAGGGAAGTTGTGAAACATCAGCACCTGCCGGCACAGGCGCAGGTTTCCCAGTTCGAAACCGTAGGCGAAACTCGAATGAGGGTCACTGCGCACCGGCCATGACGTGTGCTCGGCATAGGTCGGCCTGCTCGTGTCGCTGGCGCTGCGTTCGCCATAGTCGAACAGCAGGTCGAAGTGCCAGGTCAGGGTGTCCAGCGAAGACTCGTCCCATAAGTACAGCTGCGGATGCGCCGAGGCATTGCCGTAGCGCACCCTCCACAGGTAGCACTGTGCGATGAAATCCCGCGGATAGTCATCCGGCAGGCCGGCCTCATCTTCAGGTTTGTATTCGTAGAGGATGTGTTCGCCGACCGGGTTCATGCTTTCTTCCAGCAGCCATTCGGCGACCCGGTTGACGTCAGCAGGGTCGGTGCTGCGCGAACCGGGTTTCTTGCCGTAGAAATGCAGGCTGCCGTCTGCCCCATGTATCAACCAGAACCCGGGATCGATCGGATCACTACGCCAGTGCTCTATGCGCTCGAACGCGTTTTCGATTCTGGCGAAATAGCGGATCACCTGATAAGTCGTGCCTAGCTCCTGACCGTTGTAGCGGCTGACCGTGGTGAACTGGATATCACCCTCGGGATTGCGCTCTGCCAGCCAGACTTCACCGCCGGGGCCGAGCATTTCATCGTCGTCGGTATAGGTTGGAACCCCCTTGCTGGCGCGCCGTGCAACGCAACCGAGATTGAGGTTCCAGCCCAGCCCAAACAATCCGTTGCCGGTGGCGCTCTGGTAGGTGAGGGACAGAGCAGGCGCATAGCCACGACCTGGGCTGACAGGGAGCGCGATTTCCATTGATGCCGTACCGCCGCTGCTCACCGGCCCCCAGTGTTTGCCGATGCTCTGAATCGCTCCTCCCCCTTTGGGCAGCGACGGTGCCGCGATCACAGGTTGCGATGGCTGATGCGGTTGCGATTGCGCTTCCATGGCTGGGGTTCTCCCTGGTTCAACTGCTCTTGGCGGTGTCGCGCACATGAGCGATTGAAGTCGGTGATCGAAGCAATCAGCTCCGTTTGCAGGGGGGCTTTGCAATGGAACATGTCAGCGCTTCAGTGGTGTCGTCAGTGTTCTGCAAGTTGGATCGTGCGCCTACTGTGAGAACTGCTAGGTATCGCTTCGCCAAGCAGACAGGAAGGGCAAAAAAAAGCCCGGCGTGATAGCCGGGCTGTTTGGTGGTGCAACAGAGAGGGCTACTGCACCTCAACTGCCAGACTGTCGCTGATCTTCTTCTGCCAGATCGCCGGGCCGGTGATGTGTACCGACTCGCCATTGGCATCGACGGCGACGGTCACGGGCATGTCCTTGACCTCGAACTCGTAGATCGCTTCCATGCCCAGTTCGGCAAAGGCCACGACCTTGGATTTCTTGATCGCCTGAGCAACCAGATAAGCAGCACCGCCCACTGCCATCAGGTAAACAGCCTTGTGCTCCTTGATCGCTTCAATGGCAGTCGGGCCACGTTCGGATTTACCGATCATGCCCAGCAGGCCCGTCTGATCGAGGATCTGACGGGTGAACTTGTCCATCCGCGTAGCCGTGGTCGGACCAGCAGGGCCAACGACTTCTTCACGCACCGGATCGACCGGGCCGACGTAGTAGATGAAGCGACCTTTGAGGTCGACCGGCAGGGTTTCACCCTTGTTGAGCATCTCGACCATGCGCTTGTGCGCAGCATCGCGGCCGGTGAGCATCTTGCCGTTGAGCAGAACGGTTTCGCCCGGCTTCCAGCTCTGCACTTCTTCAGGCGTCAGCGTGTCGAGATTGACGCGGCGTGCCGACGGACCCGCTTCCCAAACGATTTCCGGGTAGGCATCCAGCGACGGCGCCTCGAGCTCGGCAGGGCCGGAGCCATCGAGCACGAAGTGCGCGTGGCGAGTGGCGGCGCAGTTGGGGATCATGCAGACCGGCAGCGAAGCAGCGTGGGTCGGGTAATCCATGATCTTTACGTCGAGCACGGTCGTCAGGCCGCCCAGACCCTGAGCACCGATGCCCAGCTGGTTGACCTTTTCGAACAATTCCAGACGCATTTCTTCAATGCGGTTCTGCGGGCCACGTGCCTTGAGTTCGTGAATGTCGATGGACTCCATCAACACTTCCTTGGCCATGACCGCAGCTTTCTCGGCGGTGCCGCCGATACCGATACCCAGCATGCCCGGCGGGCACCAGCCGGCGCCCATGGTCGGCACGGTTTTCAGGACCCAGTCGACGATCGAATCGGACGGGTTGAGCATCGCCATCTTCGACTTGTTTTCCGAACCGCCGCCTTTGGCCGCAACGTCCACTTCGACGGTGTTGCCCGGCACGATGGAGTAATGGATGACCGCCGGCGTGTTGTCCTTGGTGTTCTTGCGAGCGCCTGCCGGGTCGGCCAGGATCGAAGCGCGCAGAACGTTTTCCGGCAGATTGTAGGCGCGACGCACGCCCTCGTTGATCATGTCGTCCAGGCCCATCGTCGCGCCGTCCCAACGTACATCCATGCCTACGCGCACGAACACGGTGACGATGCCGGTGTCCTGGCAGATCGGACGGTGGCCGGTTGCGCACATGCGCGAGTTGATCAGGATCTGGGCAATGGAGTCGCGAGCCGCCGGCGATTCTTCACGCAGATACGCTTCGTGCATCGCCTGGATAAAATCCACGGGATGGTAGTAGGAAATGAACTGCAGGGCGTCGGCAACGCTCTGAATCAGGTCGTCTTGCTTGATCACGGTCATGCGGCGCGCTCCTCTATGGGGACGGGAACATTCAATTACGCTATCGGCGAGCGGCTGGAGCCGCGGCATGAACCTGCGTTCAGCAGACCGAAGCGGGCGCAAAAAGGCGCGGCAGTATAACCCGGTCAATCGGCCAACCTGTACAATCGCGAATATTTTCTGCGGGTGGCGGACAGCAATCTGCTCGACGCCCTGAATCAGGCGGGTTTGAGCGTGCCTTACAGCTGTCGGGCGGGCAGTTGCCATGCGTGTCTGGTGCGCTGCGTGTAGGGCGAGCCCGTCGACGCGCAGCCCGAAGCGCTGTCGCTCGACAAACGCCGCAAAGGCTGGCGGCTCGCCTGTCAGTGCCGAATCAGCGAAGACCTGTCTGTCGAGGTATTCGACCCCGCACCAGACGGCTTGCCCGCCGGAGTCCTGAGCTGCGACTGCTCAGCCCCAGTGTCCTGCGTCTGCGCGTGGAGCCCGAGCGTCCGCTGCGTTATCAGGCCG
>JARDZH010000034.1 GCA_029240955.1 Pseudomonas sp.
TCGCGAGGTCCACCTGCGCCACGGCGGGGTGAAGAACTTCAGCGGCCTGATTCGCGTGGTCTGTGTTTCACATCTGATAAAGGCCGGATGCCTGGACGTGACTCAGGCCTGACTACCTTGATTTCGCGGGTTGGCCATTGGGCGGGTCCGCTTTTGCGGCGGCGCGGGCAGGGTTTCCCCGCCGCTTCACGGTAAGACGAACTTATCCTCGCCTGATAGGTTCGTTCGGCTGCACGGCTGCGATTAACTCTATATAATCCTTCGCCTTGCTGACGGGCGTGACTCTGGGTGGGCGGGACCGGCTTGAACTGTCTGCCGGTGCCTTGCACTATTGAGCACCCAGGAGCGAACGCCCCACGAATTTCGAATTACGAGAAGTGAAAACACCATCATGATGCGCAGCCACTATTGCGGCCAACTGAACGAGAGTCTGGAAGGTCAGGAAATTACCCTTTGCGGTTGGGTCCACCGTCGTCGTGACCACGGGGGCGTGATCTTCCTCGATATCCGCGACCGTGAGGGCATGGCTCAGGTGGTGTTCGATCCGGATCGTGCCGATACCTTTGCCGCTGCCGATCGTGTGCGCAGTGAATACGTGGTCAAGGTTGTCGGCAAGGTGCGTGCGCGTCCTGCCGGTGCAGTCAATGCCAACATGGCATCCGGTGCTATCGAAGTGCTGGGCTATGAGCTGGAAGTGCTGAACGAGTCCGAGACTCCGCCGTTCCCGCTCAACGAATATTCCGACGTCGGCGAAGAGACTCGTCTGCGTTATCGCTTCATCGACCTGCGTCGTCCTGAAATGGCCGAGAAGCTGCGTCTGCGCTCGCGCATCACCACCAGCATCCGTCGCTACCTGGACGACAACGGGTTCCTGGACGTCGAAACGCCGATCCTGACACGCGCCACGCCGGAAGGCGCTCGCGACTATCTGGTACCGAGCCGCACACACCCCGGCAGCTTCTTCGCATTGCCGCAGTCGCCACAGCTGTTCAAGCAGCTGCTGATGGTGGCGGGCTTCGACCGTTACTATCAGATCGCCAAGTGCTTCCGCGACGAAGACCTGCGTGCCGACCGTCAGCCTGAATTCACCCAGATCGACATCGAAACCAGCTTCCTGTCCGAAGAAGACATCATCGGCCTGACCGAAAAAATGGTGCGCCAGCTGTTCAAGGAAGTCCTGGACCTGGAGTTCGGCGACTTCCCGCACATGACGTTCGAAGAAGCCATGCGCCGCTACGGTTCTGACAAGCCGGACCTGCGCAATCCGCTGGAGCTGGTCGACGTTGCCGATCAGCTCAAGGACGTCGAATTCAAGGTGTTCAGCGGCCCGGCCAACGACCCGAAATGCCGTATCGCTGCTCTGCGCGTTCCAGGCGGCGCAAGCATGCCGCGCAAACAGATCGACGACTACACCAAGTTCGTCGGCATCTATGGTGCCAAAGGTCTGGCCTATATCAAGGTCAATGAGCGCGCCAACGGTGTCGATGGCCTGCAGTCGCCGATCGTCAAGAACATCCCGGAAGCCAACCTCAATGTGATCCTCGATCGTGTTGGCGCCGTTGACGGCGACATCGTGTTCTTCGGCGCGGACAAGGCCAAGATCGTCAGCGAGGCGCTCGGCGCCCTGCGGATCAAGGTAGGTAACGACCTCAAGCTGCATACCTGCGAGTGGGCACCAATGTGGGTCGTCGACTTCCCGATGTTCGAAGAGAACGACGACGGCAGCTTCACCGCGCTGCATCACCCGTTCACTGCACCCAAGTGCACGCCGGAAGAGCTGGAGGCCAACCCGGCCAAGGCACTGTCGCGCGCATACGACATGGTCCTGAACGGCACCGAGCTGGGTGGCGGTTCGATCCGTATCCACCGCAAGGAAATGCAGCAGGCCGTGTTCCGTCTGCTGGGTATCAATGAAGACGAACAGCAGGAGAAGTTCGGCTTCCTGCTTGACGCTCTGAAGTACGGCGCTCCGCCGCACGGCGGCCTGGCGTTCGGTCTGGACCGTCTGGTCATGCTGATGACCGGTGCCCAGTCGATCCGTGAAGTGATCGCCTTCCCGAAAACCCAGAGCGCTGCAGACGTCATGACTCAAGCGCCTGGTGTTGTCGATGCCAAGGCATTGCGCGAACTGCACATCCGTCTGCGCGAGCAGCAAAAGGCGGAGTGATGCGGGGCAGGGCGCGCCATTGCGGCGCGTCCTGGTGTTGCCCTCTTTGAGTGAAGCCTTTTGCCAGCGTGCGCTGGCGAAAGGTGAAGGTGTTTCAAAAGAATCTGGAGCAAGCTATGGCAGGTCATTCTAAGTGGGCGAACATCAAGCACCGCAAAGAGCGTCAGGATGCCAAGAAAGGCAAGATCTTCACCAAGTGGATTCGTGAACTGACCGTTGCTGCCCGTCAGGGCGGTGGCGATCCGGGCTCCAACCCTCGTCTGCGTCTGGCGCTGGACAAGGCGCTTGGTGCGAACATGACCCGCGACACCATCGACCGTGCCGTCGCGCGCGGTGTTGGAGCCTCGGACGGTGATGATGTCGTCGAATTGGGCTACGAAGGTTACGGCCCGGGCGGCGTGGCGGTGATGGTCGAGGCCATGACCGACAACCGCAACCGTACCGCCGCAGCTGTTCGCCACGCCTTTACCAAGTGCGGTGGCAACCTGGGGACCGACGGTTCGGTGGCCTACCTGTTCGATCGCAAGGGTCAGATATCCTTTCCAGCAGGGCTTGATGAAGATGCTCTGATGGAGGCTGCCATGGAAGCAGACGCGGACGACGTAGTGACCAACGAAGATGGCTCCATCGACGTGTTCACCTCGTTTTCCAGCTTCTACGCGGTCCGTAACGCGCTTGAGGCCTCGGGCTTCAAGGCAAATGACGCGGAAATCGTCATGTTGCCGACCACGAGCGCGGTGCTCGATCTGGAAACCGCTGAAAAAGTCCTCAAGCTGATCGACATGCTTGAAGACCTGGATGACGTGCAGAACGTCTATTCCAACGCGGAAATCCCTGACGAAGTCATGGAGCAGCTCGGCTGATCGCGAGCGGGACGGGTTACACCGGGGGCCGGAGGCACGAAGCGAGCATTAGGTCGCTATCGGCCTCCGGCTTCTGCCTTTATGCTGCGCTCATTGTTTTAGGGTTCACCTTCAAGCTGCAGGCGTTATGACACTTATTCTTGGTATCGACCCCGGTTCGCGTATTACCGGTTATGGCGTGGTACGTGATACCGGACGTGGTTGCGTCTATGTGGCGTCGGGTTGCATTCGTACCGGCAGCGGCGAACTGCACGAAAGGTTGCAGATCGTCTATCGCGGCGTGCGTGAGGTAATCGGCACCTATGGTCCCGTGACCATGGGCATCGAAAAGGTTTTCATGGCGCGCAATGCCGACTCCGCCCTCAAACTCGGTCAGGCGCGGGGCGCGGCGATCGTTGCCGGGGCCGAGGAGTCTCTCGAAATCGCCGAGTACACCGCCACCCAGGTCAAGCAGGCGGTCGCCGGAACCGGCGCGGCCAACAAAGAACAGGTGATGATGATGGTCATGCATCTGCTCAAACTGACTCAAAAGCCGCAGATCGATGCCTCCGATGCGCTGGCCATCGCTTTGTGCCATGCCCATACACGCTCCAGCCTGATTCCGCACGGTCTCAACACCGCGCGCAGTCGTGGCGGCCGGTTACGGCTCTGACTGCATCATTCGCACGCATTTTTTTACTTGCAGGCCTGTTTTCTCCTGTAATGATTGTGCCCAACCTTGTCGCGCGAGCGATGGGCAATTCGAAAGGATCTGATACGTGATTGGACGTTTACGCGGTTCTCTGGCCGAGAAGCAGCCGCCGCATCTGGTGTTGGACGTCAACGGCGTCGGTTATGAGCTCGAAGTGCCCATGACCACGCTGTACCGGCTGCCCCATGTCGGTGAGCAGGTCACTTTGTTCACCCATCTGGTCGTGCGTGAAGACGCGCATCTGCTGTATGGCTTTTTCGAAAAGCGCGACCGCGAGCTGTTTCGCGAGCTGATTCGTCTCAACGGCGTAGGTCCGAAGCTGGCGCTGGCCCTGATGTCCGGGCTGGAAGTGGATGAGCTGGTGCGCTGCGTTCAGGCGCAGGATACCTCGGCGCTGACTCGCGTCCCTGGGGTGGGCAAGAAGACCGCCGAGCGGTTGTTGGTCGAGCTCAAGGACCGTTTCAAGGCGTGGGAATCGTTACCCGGTACATTCACGCTGGTGTCCAGCGGGCCCAACCCTCTTGAGCCGGTGGCCACCGCCGAAGCCGATGCGGTCAGCGCGCTGATTTCGCTGGGTTACAAACCGCAAGAAGCCAGCAAGGCGGTCTCGGCCATCAAGGAGCGAGACTTGAGCAGTGCAGATCTGATCCGACGTGCGTTGAAGGGGATGGGATAAGTGATAGAAGCCGATCGCCTGATCACCGCCAGCAGTGGCCGTGACCGGGAAGAGCAACTGGACCGCGCGATTCGTCCGCTGAGTCTTGCCGACTATATCGGACAACCGACTGTTCGCGAGCAGATGGAATTGTTCATCCAGGCCGCGCGAGCACGCAGTGAGTCGCTCGACCACACCCTGATCTTCGGTCCGCCCGGCCTTGGCAAGACCACGCTGGCGAATATCATCGCTCAGGAAATGTCGGTCTCGATCAAGAGCACGTCCGGTCCGGTGCTGGAGCGGCCGGGGGATCTGGCGGCGATTCTGACCAACCTCGAACCCAATGACGTGCTGTTCATCGACGAGATCCACCGGCTGTCGCCGATCGTTGAAGAAGTGCTGTACCCGGCAATGGAAGACTTCCAGCTCGACATCATGATCGGCGAGGGGCCTGCTGCCCGGTCGATCAAGCTCGATCTGCCGCCGTTCACGCTGGTAGGCGCCACGACACGTGCCGGCATGCTCACTAACCCGCTGCGAGACCGTTTCGGCATCGTGCAACGGCTTGAGTTCTATAGCATCGCCGACCTGTCCACTATCGTCTCGCGCTCGGCAAGCATTCTCGGATTGCCCATCGAGCCTGAAGGCGCATTCGAGATCGCCCGTCGTGCACGCGGCACGCCGCGTATCGCCAACCGACTGCTGCGCCGGGTGCGGGATTTCGCCGAGGTGCGCGGCAACGGGCACATCACGCGTCAGATCGCGGACAAGGCCCTCAACCTGCTGGACGTCGACGAACATGGCTTCGATCATCAGGACCGGCGGCTGCTGCTGACCATGATCGAGAAGTTCGACGGCGGGCCGGTCGGCGTGGACAGTCTGGCGGCGGCGATCAGCGAGGAGCGTCATACCATCGAGGACGTGCTGGAGCCCTACCGATCCAGCAGGGTTACATCATGCGCACGCCTCGCGGACGCGTGGTGACGCGGCATGCCTATCTGCATTTCGGGCTCAACGTTCCGTCGAGAATGGGCGAGATGCCGGTGTCCGAGCAAGCCGTCGAAGGTGGCGTGGATCAATAGCTTGTGATCGACCTAATCGGGGTTTGTGTGGTCTCAATGCCAGTCTCGCGAAAGAGACACCCGATTGGGCATAAATCGTTGAAAAACAGTTGCCTCACCCGATTGGCAACCTGAGGAGTAAGCACTAGAGTATGCGCGCGCAAAACGGGGACCCGTCGTTCGCACATCGCTGTCGCGTTTATTACGAAGACACCGATGCGGGCGGCATCGTTTATTACGTCAATTACCTCAAATTCATGGAGCGGGCTCGGACCGAGCGGCTGCGCGAATTGGGGTTCTCCCAGTCCGAGATGGCCAAGGAGAACCTGCTGTTCGTCGTGCACTCCAGTGAGGCGCGTTATCACAAGCCTGCGCGGCTGGATGACGAACTGCTGGTCAGCGCGGATGTAATCGAATTGAACCGTGTCAGCCTGCGCTTCAAACAGCAGATCAGGCGGGCGTCGGATGCAACAGTGCTCTGTGAGGGGCAGTTTTTAGTGGCGTGTGTACGCGCCGATAGTATGAAACCCCGGGCCATTCCCGAAGCCTTGCGTGCGGCCTTTGCCGGGCAGGGCGGTGCGGGCACACTTTCAGAGCAGGAGATAAAGCGTGGAAGCTAACGTCGTCGACCATTCCTCCATGTGGAGTTTGGTCAGCAATGCCAGCATTGTTGTTCAGTTGGTGATGCTGATTCTGGTGGCCGCTTCGGTCACTTCATGGGTCATGATCTTTCAGCGCAGTAACATGCTGCGCGCAGGTCGGCGGGCACTGGACAGCTTCGAGGAGCGTTTCTGGTCGGGCATCGACCTTTCCAAGCTGTATCGTCAGGCCGGCAGCAACCCGGACCCGGATTCCGGCGTGGAACAGATCTTCCGTGCAGGCTTCAAGGAATTCTCGCGTCTGCGTCAGCAGGCGGGTGTCGATCCTGATGCAGTGATGGAAGGCGTGGCGCGCGCGATGCGCGTTGCTATTTCCCGCGAAGAAGAAAAGCTCGAAACCGGCCTGCCGTTTCTGGCGACCGTCGGTTCCACCAGCCCGTATATCGGTCTGTTCGGTACCGTCTGGGGGATCATGAACTCCTTCCGCGGTCTGGCGACTGCGCAACAGGCGACTCTGGCCACCGTTGCGCCGGGTATTGCCGAAGCACTGATCGCCACCGCCATCGGCCTGTTCGCGGCGATTCCTGCGGTGATCTGTTACAACCGCTTCTCCGCGCGCAGCGAAACTCTTATCAGCCGCTACTACACCTTCGCTGAAGAGTTCCAGGCCATCCTGCACCGCAAAGTGCACACCAGCGAAGACTGAGCAGGTATTTCTCCATGGCTTTAATCGCTCCAGGTCGCCGCAGAAAACGCAAGCCGGTCGCCGAAATGAACGTGGTGCCTTACATCGACGTGATGTTGGTGCTGCTGGTCATCTTCATGGTGACCGCTCCCATGATCAACCAGGGCGTGAAAGTCGATCTGCCCAAGGTCTCCAGCGAGGCCTTGCCGCAGGACAACAACAATCAGGTCCTGACCATTTCGATCAAGGCTGACAAGACCTATTACTGGAACCTTGGCAGCGAAGTCGATACCGACAAGCAGATGGACAAGGCAATGACCCTGCCGCAACTGACCTCGGCGGTGACCAAGATCGTCGCCGCCGGTCGTGATGCCGGCAAGCAGACGCAGGTGTTCATTCGTGGTGACAAGACCGTGGATTACGGTTCCGTCATGGGCACGATGGGCGGGTTGCAGAAAGCCGGGGTCGGCAATGTTGGTCTGATTACCGAGGCACCCTGATGCAGCCGATTCGAGAGCCGTCCGCCTCGGAGAGCTACTTCTGGCCAAGTGTCTGGGCCGTTGCGTTGCACATCCTGATTTTTGGCATGCTGTTCGTCAGCTTTGCCATGACTCCGGAGTTGCCCGAAGCCAAGCCTATCGTTCAGGCGACGCTTTATCAGCTCAAGTCCAAGAGCCAGGCAACGACCCAGACCAACCAGAAAATTGCCGGCGAGGCGAAGAAAACCGCTGCACGCCAGACGGAAGTCGAGCAGCTTGAGCAGAAGAAGATCGAGCAGGAAGCCGTAAAGGCTGCGGAACAAAAGAAAGAAGAAGCGGCTCAAAAGGCCGAAGAACAGAAAGCGGCCGCCGAAGCCAAGGCAGCGGCAGAAGCCAAAGCCGCCGACGAAGCGAAGAAGGCCGAGCAGAAGGCCGAGGACGCCAAAAAGGCGGACGAAGCCAAGAAAGTGGCTGACGCGAAAAAGGCTGAAGAGAAACAGCTGGCTGATATAGCCAAAAAGAAAGCTGAAGAAGAAGCGAAGAAGAAAGCCGAAGAGGACGCAAAGAAAGCCGCCGCCGAGGAAGCCAAGAAACAGGCTGCCGATGAAGCGAAGAAGAAAGCGGCCGAAGATGCGAAGAAAAAGGCTGCCGAGGACGCCAAGAAAAAAGCTGCAGAAGACGCGAAGAAGAAAGCCGCTGCCGACTCCGCCAAGAAGGCGCAGGAAGCTGCTCGTAAATCCGCAGAAGAGAAGAAGGCGCAGGCATTGGCCGACTTGCTGTCCGACAAACCGGAACGGCAACAGGCTCTGGCGGATGAACTGGGTGATGAAACCGCCGGCAGTTTCGACGATTTGATTCGTGTCAGAGCGTCGGAAGGCTGGAGTCGTCCACCTTCGGCTCGTAACAACATGTCGGTGACACTGCAGATCGGGATGTTGCCCGACGGCACAATCGCTTCGGTATCGGTTTCCAAGTCCAGTGGCGATGGACCGTTCGACAGCTCTGCAGTTGCAGCGGTGAAGAACATTGGACGTTTGACAGAAATGCAGGGTCTGAAGCCAGCTGACTTCGCGCCCTACCGTTCATTCAAGATGACATTTACACCTGGAGATCTAGCCTTGTGATCAACCTTTTTCGAGGACTGCTAGTCGTTCTTTGCTGTGCAGCCGGAATGGTCGCCGCAGAAGAAAAGAACATTCTGGTCACCAGCGGCAGTGACCGTGCGACTCCGATCGCTGTCGTGCCGTTTGGCTGGCAGGGCGGTAACGTGTTGCCGGAAGACATGTCGGAAATCGTCGGCAATGACCTGCGCAACTCGGGTTATTACGCACCGATTCCAAAGCAGAACATGATCAGCTTGCCGACCCAGGCTAGCGAAGTCATTTTCCGTGACTGGAAAGCATTGGGCGCGCAGTACGTAATGGTCGGCAACATCGTGCCTGCGGGCGGTCGTCTGCAGATTCAGTACGCGTTGTTCAACGTCGCGACCGAACAGCAGGTATTGACCGGCAATGTGTCGGGTACGACCGATCAACTGCGCGATATGGCGCACTACATTTCCGATCAGTCGTTCGAGAAGCTTACCGGCATCAAAGGTGCCTTCTCGACACGCATGCTGTACGTAACGGCCGAGCGTTTTTCCGAGAACAACACTCGCTATACCTTGCAGCGTTCGGACTATGACGGTGCACGTGCCGTGACCCTGCTGCAGTCGCGCGAGCCGATTCTGTCGCCGCGTTTCGCTCCGGATGGCAAGCGCATTGCGTACGTGTCGTTCGAGCAGAAGCGTCCGCGCATCTTCGTTCAGCACATTGATACCGGTCGCCGCGAGCAGATCACCAACTTCGAAGGTCTGAATGGCGCGCCTGCATGGTCGCCGGATGGCTCGAAACTGGCGTTCGTACTGTCGAAAGACGGTAACCCGGAAATCTACGTGATCAACCTGGGTTCGCGTCAGTTGAGCCGCGTGACCAATGATTCGTCCATCGATACCGAGCCGTTCTTTGGTAAAGACGGTTCGACGCTGTACTTCACGTCCGACCGTGGTGGTAAGCCACAGATCTATAAAACCAATATTAATGGCGGTGGTGCCGAGCGCGTCACGTTTGTAGGCAACTACAACGCCAACCCGAAATTATCGGCTGATGAAAAGACGCTGGTAATGATTCACCGGCAGGAAGGCTTCACAAACTTCAAGGTGGCAGTTCAGGATCTTGCGCGCGGTAATGTAAAGATTCTAACGGACAGCAACCTTGATGAGTCGCCTACTGTTGCGCCCAATGGCACCATGGTAATCTACGCCA
>JARDZH010000035.1 GCA_029240955.1 Pseudomonas sp.
AACCCGGAAGGGATTCGCGTGGGCGATGCAGGCGAACGCCGCGGCAAGGCGGCGAAAGTCTGGGATCAACGCGAATACAAAAATCTCGACGATCAGGTCGAGCTCGGCACCCGCAATATCAAGGTCGCGCTGCGCCGCCTGCGCAAGTTCGCGCGGCAGGGCGCGGCGGAAGAACTGGACATCGACGGCACCATCGACCACACCGCGCGCGATGCGGGGCTCCTGAACATCCAGATGCGCCCGGAGCGCCACAACACCGTCAAACTGTTGCTGCTGTTCGACATCGGCGGCTCGATGGACGCCCACGTCAAAGTCTGCGAAGAGCTGTTTTCCGCGTGCCGGACCGAGTTCAAGCACATGGAGTATTACTACTTCCACAACTTCATCTACGAGTCGGTCTGGAAAAACAACCTGCGCCGCAACTCGGAACGAACCGCCACCTTCGACCTGCTGCACAAGTACGGCGCGGATTACAAAGTGATCTTCATCGGCGACGCGTCCATGGCGCCCTATGAAATCACCCAGCCCGGCGGCAGCGTCGAGCACTGGAACGAAGAGGCCGGTCACGTCTGGATGCAGCGCTTCAAGGCCAAATTCAAGAAAGTCGTCTGGATCAACCCCTACCCCCAGGACACTTGGGGTTACACCACGTCCACTCACATCGTGCGCGACCTGGTCGAAGACCAGATGTACCCGCTGACCTTGCGCGGGCTGGAAGAAGCGATGAGGTATCTGGCGAAGTAACGGACGTGGGCAGTGTCCAGAAACACCTGCCCACCAGTCATCGGCCTGCCTGATTCTGATCGTCTGATAACCCGCCGATCTTTCAAAGATTAACTAACCTCCATTCAGGTACATACCTACCCCGCGCTGTAAGACTAACTGCCGCATTGGCCCTGACGGGTCGGCCCATCAGTGGGCTTTATAAATGAGCACGATCGGCATCATGCAGCCTTATTTTTTTCCTTATATCGGTTATTTCCAACTTATTGCTTCGGTCAAAACCGGCATCCTGTTCGATATCGTCAAATACAAACGAAAGAGCTGGATGAACCGTAACCGAATACTCAACGCCAGCGGCGGATGGCAGTACATCCATGTTCCGGTCAAGACCTGTGAGGGAACGTTGATCAGGGATGCGCTGGTGATAGACCCTGGCGCCGCGCAGCGTCAGATCCGCGGCCAGCTTGAGCATTACCGGGGGAAGGCGCCGTATTTCCGGGAGGTCATGCAGCTGGTGGACGGGGTGTTTACCTCTGCTCGCACGCCGGGTATCGGAGAACTCAATACGCGTTCGCTGAGTGCTGTGTGTGAATATCTGGACCTGGACTTCAACTGGTCGACCTGCTCGCAAATGGAACTGGAACTTCCTCCCATCCAGCATGCAGGACAGTGGGCGCTGGAAATAAGCAGCAAAATGGGCGCCGAGCGTTACGTCAATCTTCCCGGCGGACGAGACATCTTTGTGACTCAGGAATGGGAACAACGAGGCATAGAATTACGCTTTATATCGCCTGCTTCTTTTGTTTATTCCACATCGCCTTATAACTTCGAGGAGAATCTCTCCATCCTCGATGTATTAATGTGGAATGCGCCGCACGCCGTGGCCAGTTACATACATGAGAATACGCGGGTGGTGCCGTAACTGTCAGTCGGCCGGGCTGTTATGCCCGGCCGTCAAGTTCAGCGCCAGTCGCGATTGAGCTCGGGCTTGCGCCGCCCGCCATGAATGACCCAGGCGATGGTCATCACGAACGTTTCGATCAGCAGCGCCAACAGCAACGCACAGACGATGCCCCATGCGATCACTTCGGGGGCGAGCAGGACCTGCCAGGTGTAACCGTTGAGCGTTTCACGACGGATATCGGCGTCGGCCGCTGTTGCGACATGCCAGGCACGCGCGTACCAGGGGCCTTGCAAGCCGAGCCACTGCCGTTCGAGCACATGGGTGCGGGTCAGGAGGTTTTCGATATTGGCCGCGTCCTGGCGGAAGACGGGGTCTTCGCTGTTACGGTAATGCTGGATCAGTGCCTGGACGTCGCCCCGGAAGAACTGCTGCGCCGTTGCGTTGAAGCCCTTGATGGCCTGCTGCGCCTCGATCAGATGCGCTTCCACCCGCTTGCTGTAATCACTGATGAATCCGGGCACTTGAACCCCGAACAGCAAGCCTGCAGTGAACAAGACCAGGCGCAGATAACTTCGCAGCATTTAGATCCCTCTTGTCAGCATGTTTTGAGTGTCAGAGTGCGCCGATCAGACCGGGTCCGCATTGCCTTCTGCGATGCGCTCGCCTTTGCGCCACAGGCTCCAGTGGCCCGGTTCGTAGCGGTCCCAGTTCTCGTTCTCGGTCAAAGGTTCGGTGGCGATGACCGTCACGACGTCGTGCGGCGTCGTCTCGGCCTGGAAATCCACGATCACGTCGACATCCTTCAGCCGCGCCGGGCCGAACGGGGCGCGTCGGGTAATGCGCACCAGCTTGGTGGTGCAGAAACAGAACAGCCAGTCGCCGTCGCTGAGCAGGCAATTGAACACGCCCTTGGCGCGATATTCGGTGCAGGCCTGAATCAGCGTTGGCAGCAATTGCTCGATCTCGACGGGCTCGGGAAAGGCCTCGCGGACCCGGTTGAGCAGATCACAGAAGGCCGCTTCGCTGTCGGTGTCGCCCACCGGCCGGTAAAACGTCGCTTGCGGTGCGAAGTCCGCGAGCTGGCCGTTATGGGCGAAGCACCAGTTGCGGCCCCACAGTTCACGCACGAAAGGATGGGTATTCGAAAGGCAGACCTTGCCGACGTTGGCTTGGCGGATGTGCCCGATCACCACTTCGCTCTTGATGGGATAACGCTGCACCAGCTGGGCAACTTCCGATTCGCAACTGGCCGCAGGGTCCTGAAACAGTCGCAGGCCGCGGCCTTCATAGAACGCGATGCCCCATCCGTCACGGTGCGGGCCGGTGCGGCCGCCACGTTGCATCAGCCCGGTAAAGCTGAACACGATATCGGTGGGGACATTGGCACTCATGCCCAGAAGTTCACACATGCTCGGCTTCTCGCTTCAAAGACGTTTGACGGCGGCTGTTGATCCCGGCAACGCGCTCAACGAAACGACCGGCTACAGGCGGGGCTCGACCCGCGCTCTGTTGGCGATCGACGGGGCCGGTTGCCGTGGGTTGCGGTCGTCTCGGGCGTAAGGTTCATCATCCGCCTCGGTATGGCTGTCGGCCGATTGCTCCACGGGCTGAGGCCGGCGGGCCTTGCGGCTCTTTTCGATCGGCCAGCGGATCAGCACGAACAGCAGATAAGCGCCGAACGCGAACATGCCGTACATCGCCAGATCCGACACGGCGGTCCAGACGTTATTACCGACCTTGAACAGTAAATCCAGCGCAGTAATCGCTACGGCAGGCGCAAGCGCGTCCTTGACCGGATCGACCGTGGTCGGCGTAAACAGCAGCACCGCGACCAGCACCAGCAACGGCTCCTTGAGATAGCGCCACATCCAGCGGGTCATCAGATACCACACCAGCAGGCAACCCAGGGCTGCGAAGAGGTACAGGCCCCACGCGGTCGTATAGTCGTTGTCGGTCATGTCGTCCGTGGTAAGCCAGGTAAATTGGCGCTTATGATAACGACTTTTCACCGGCCCGGCTTGCCTGGCTTGAGTAATCGGTTCAGCGTGTACCGATACTTCCCTGATCCGCCGCCTCAAGAGAGAGCCCCGCATGTCATCCCCGAACGCCACCTCCCCTGCCTCGGCCAACGCGCCGGTCGCTCGCAAGGCCGACGGCCGCGATCCGTACGCCTGGCTGCAGAACCGCGACACCGATGAAGTGCTCGATTACCTCAAGGCCGAAAACGACTATCAGACTCAGCAACTGGCCGATCAGACTGCGTTGCGCGAAACCCTGTTTCAGGAGATCAAGGGCCGCATCCTGGAAACCGATCTGTCGCTGCCCTCGCCCTGGGGACCGTACCTGTATTACACCCGCACCACCGAGGGCGATGAGTACGCTCGCCATTACCGCTGCCCGCGCCCGGCGGACGATTCCAACACCGTGGACGAGAGCCGCGAAGAGCTGTTGCTGGACCCGAACGCGCTGGCCGCAGGCGGTTTCTTTTCGCTCGGTGCGTTCAGCATCAGCCCCGACCATCAGCGCCTGGCCTACAGCCTCGACACCAGCGGCGACGAGGTTTATCAGCTTTACGTCAAGGAACTTGCCAGCGGACAGGTCACCAGCCTGCCGTTCGAGGACTGCGACGGCAGCATGACCTGGGCCAACGACAGTCAGACGCTGTTCTTCGGCGAACTGGACGATACACACCGACCGCACAAGCTCTACCGCCACCGCTTGGGCAACGCCACGGCGGACCTGGTGTTCAATGAACCGGACGGCCGATTTTTCCTGCATTGTTTCCGCAGCAGTTCGGAGCGCCAACTGATTCTGGTACTGAACAGCAAGACCACCAGCGAAGCCTGGGTGCTGGACGCCGAACACCCCGATCAGGCGTTCGTCTGCCTCGCGCCGCGTGTGGAAGGACACGAGTATTTCCCCGACCACGGCTTACTGGACGGTATCTGGACCTGGTTCATTCGCAGCAACCAGAGCGGTATCAATTTCGCGCTCTATCACGCGCCGCAGCAGGCGTCCGCCGCACCGACCCGGGACACCTGGCAGACGCTGATTCCGCATGACGACGCGGTGATGCTCGAAGACATGAGCCTGAACGCGCGCGGCATCAGCCTGAGCCTGCGCGAAGGCGGTCTGCCGATCATCGAAGTCCGCCCGCAAGGCTTGTCGCCTTATCGCGTGCAACTGCCGGATGCGGCCTACAGCCTGTATGTGCAGGACACACTGGAATTCGAAAGCGACCGGATTCGCCTGCGCTATCAGTCGCTCAATCGCCCTGCGCAAGTGCGCCAGCTGACCTTGGCGACCGGCGATCAAGTGGTGCTCAAGGAAACGCCGGTGCTCGGCGAGTTCAACGCCGATGATTACGTCAGCCAGCGTTTGTGGGCTACCGCGCCGGATGGCACACAAGTGCCGATCAGTCTGGTGGTCAAACGCGAACTGGTCGGTCAGCCGACGCCGCTTTACCTGTACGGTTACGGCGCGTATGGCGAAAGCCTCGATCCGTGGTTTTCCCACGCGCGCCTGAGCCTGCTCAACCGTGGCATGGCGTTCGCCATCGCTCATGTACGTGGCGGCGGCGAGCTGGGGGAAGCCTGGTACCGCAGCGGCAAGCAGGAACACAAACAGAACACCTTCAGCGATTTCATTGCCTGCGCCGAGCACTTGATCAGCGAAGGGCTGACCCGCGCCGAGCAACTGGTCATCAGCGGCGGCAGTGCCGGGGGACTCTTGATTGGCGCGGTGCTCAATCAGCGCCCGGATCTGTTCAAGGCCGCCATCGCCGAAGTCCCGTTCGTGGACGTGCTCAATACCATGCTCGACCCGGACCTGCCGTTGACCGTCACCGAGTATGACGAATGGGGCAACCCTGAGCAGCCGGAGGTCTATGAGCGGATCAAGGCCTACGCGCCCTACGAGAACGTCAAGGCTCAGGCGTATCCGTCCATGCTGGTGATCGCCGGCTATAACGACAGCCGCGTGCAGTACTGGGAAGCGGCCAAATGGGTCGCGCGTCTGCGCACCACCAAAACCGACGACAACCTGCTGCTGCTCAAGACCGAACTGGGCGCCGGCCACGGCGGCATGAGCGGCCGCTACCAGGGTTTGCGTGATGTGGCGCTGGAGTACGGCTTCATCTTCAAGGTATTGCAGATCCAGCACTGAACTTGGCCGGCGTTGCCGGTCTTAGTAGCATTCGGGGGCTTGAACCAGCCCCCTTTCGACTGACCAGAACAAGACCTCATCATGGCTGAACAACCGTCTTACCTGAACAACGCCATCCGCGACATGCTGCTGGACTGCGGGCTGTTCGACACTCTGCTGCCCGGCGATTACCTGACCGTGGCCGGTTACTTCAGCATCAGCGACATCGAGCAGGGCCAGAGCATTTTTGCCGAAGGGGATGCCGGTACGTTCATGTGCATCATTCATCACGGCACGGTCTCCGTGCAGAAACTCAACCCCGAGGGCCAGCAGGTGGAAATCGCCACGCTGCGCCGCGGTCGTGCGTTTGGTGAGATGGCAGTACTGGACGGCGAACGCCGCTCGGCCAGTTGCATCGCGGCGACCAGTTGTCAGTTGCTCAACCTGGGCCGCGACTCGCTGGACCGCATGCTTGAGGAAGCGCCGAAGATCGCTGCCAAGATCATTCGCGCGCTGGCCGTTTCGCTGTCCAAGCGGCTGCGCATGGTTGATGGCCAACTGTTGGCGCAGCAGGTGTGAGATCGCCTGCTTGGCGCTAAACTGACCGACATTCGCTTTCACATGCATTCGACACAGGTGACACCATGAGCACGGGCAACACTCCATCCCATACCGCCAAGCTGGACCGCATCCTGGCCGATGCCCAGCGTGACCGCGAAATGGGTTATCGCGACAAAGCGCTGCGCATGTACCCGCATGTCTGCGGCCGCTGCGCCCGCGAGTTCTCCGGCAAACGCCTGAGCGAACTGACCGTGCACCACCGCGACCACAACCACGACAACAACCCTCAGGACGGTTCGAACTGGGAATTGTTGTGTCTGTATTGCCATGACAATGAGCACTCGCGGTATACGGATCAGCAGTATTTCTCCGACAGCTCGTTGAGTTCGCCCAAGGCTGCGAAGGCCACGCACAATCCGTTTGCGGCGTTGGCGGGGTTGATGAAGAAGGATGAATAAAACTCGCGGCTGCGTGTACGCCTGCATCATCTGTATTGCCTGACATTACGTATCGCCAGCAAGCTGGCTCCCACGGGCGCAATTGCTATGTAGGAGCTAGCTCGCTAGCGATCTGGCGCGAAGCGGCAGCAACGTTGCAAGCCGCGAGCTCGCGACGAGGCCTGGACAGTCCACACCTGTGTCAAAGCCCACCACCGCGCTCGCCGCCAACCTGCCGTATAATCCGCCGTTTCACCTTCAGAGCACCCTCCCCGTGGCAAACAAACGTTACGCCTGCATCGGCCTGTACAACCCAAAATCACCCGAAAACGTAGGCTCGGTGATGCGCGCGGCGGGTTGCTATGGTGCGGCGTCGGTCTTCTACACCGGCAAGCGCTACGAGCGGGCGCGCGACTTCATCACCGACACCAAGAAGATCCACCAGGACATCCCGCTGATCGGCATCGAAGACCTCAAAAGCATTCTGCCGCTGGGCTGCATTCCGGTTGCTGTGGAGCTGGTCGAAGGCGCCCGGTCGCTACCCGAATACACGCACCCGGACCGCGCGCTCTACATCTTCGGCCCTGAAGACGGCTCGCTCGACAAAGACATTCGCGACTGGTGCGAAGACGTGGTGTACATCCCCACCGAAGGCTGCATGAATCTGGCCGCGACCGTGAACGTCGTGCTTTACGATCGTATGGCGAAGGGCAACAACACGCGCTCCGGTCCGCAGTTCGGCCGTGAGCGGACGGAGCCTTCCAGCGACCGCTGATTTGAAAGCATTGAACAGTTTCGCCGATGAGCAGTCAGTTTCTCTGGAACCGAACCCTCATTTCACGGAGAGCCATCATGGGCGATACCCCAATCATCGAGCGCATCGACACCCCTCACACCCTGCACGCACAACCACCACAGAACGTTCACGGCTGGGAGCGCATCGGCTCTCTGGCGGGTGGCGTGCTGATGATGGGCAAAGGCCTGCGTCGGGGTGGCATCGTTGGTCTGGTGCAACTGGCAATCGGCGGCGCGGCACTGGCTCGCGGCATTACCGGGCACTGCTCGGCCAAATCCAAACTGGAACAAGGCCGTAGCAATCTGCGCGCTGTACGCACCGACATCGAACGCGCCGGCGCCGAGCTGAGCCAGCTGAAAGACGACGCTGTGTCGGCTGCCCGCACTTCGGTCAGCAACGGCATCGATTCGCTCAAAGACCCGAAGCCCGGTCTGTAAGCTGATCAGCCTGCGCGGAAGATCAGATGATCCTCCCAGTCGTCTTCGGCCACGCTGTTCTCGCTGAGCATGCGGCCTGACTGGGAGATGCGCTCGTGGTGCACCGCGTCGCGGTCACCACATACCAGATGGTGCCAGAGCGGCAGGTCCTTGCCCTCGCTGACCAATCGATAACCGCAGGTCGGTGGCAGCCACTTGAACTGGTCCGCCTGACCCGGCGTGAGCTGGATGCAATCGGGCACCGAGGCCCGACGATTGCTGTAGTCGGAACACTGGCACGACTTCAAATCCAGTAACGTGCAGGCAATTCGCGTGTAGTAGACGCTGTTGTCCTCTTCGTCCTCGAGCTTTTGCAGACAGCACAATCCGCAGCCGTCGCACAGCGACTCCCATTCATTCTGATCGAGCTGGTCGAGTGTTTTGCGTATCCAGAAGGGTTCAACTTTAGCGGCCATGGTTCGGGCAAGGGTATCGGTGGTGAAAAGGCCGCCAGTCTAGTGCTACGCGCGCGGTCGGCCAAGCACTTGCGACTGCCGGTAGCTCGCACTTGTCAGCATGAAGGCAAAACAGTAGCGTTAGACCGCTTCAGTCGATGCCTGCCGACCACGGCCCATCCCGCAAAGCCCCCCCCTACTCTTTTCGACAGGATTTTCATGAGCATCAATCCTCGCATCGCAGATCACGCCATCGACCCGCAATTCACCGAGCGCTGGTCGCCACGCGCCTTCGCTGACGCACCGATCTCGCAAGCCGCTCTGCTGAGCTTCTTCGAAGCCGCACGCTGGGCACCTTCGGCCTACAACTCGCAACCGTGGCGTTTTCTGTACGCGCGTCGCGATACGCCGAACTGGGAGCGCTATCTGGGCCTGCTGAATGAGTTCAACCGCAACTGGGCGCAGCACGCTTCGGCGCTGGTGGTCATTGTGTCCAAGACCACCTTCACCGCACCTGGCGCAACCGAAGAAAGCCCGGCGTTGTGGCACACCTTCGACACCGGCTCGGCCTGGGCGTATCTGGCCTTGCAGGCAAGCCTGAGCGGCTGGCACTCCCACGGCATGGCAGGTTTCGATCAGGAATTGACTCGCAGCGAGCTGAACATCCCGGAGGATTACGCCATCCACGCCGTCGTTGCGATCGGCAAACTGGGCGACAAATCGAGCCTGCCGGAATACCTGCAAGGCCGCGAAGCGCCAAGCCCGCGCCGCCCGGTCACGGAGCTGGCGGCCGAGGGCAGCTTCACCTTGTAAGCGGCACGCGGGTATCGCGAAGGCTGCACTCCCCGTGGGAGGGAGCGCAGCTCGCGACGCGATTGACGCAGAACGGCAGGACGACCGCGTTGCGCCTGTCGCGGGCAACGCGGAGCGCCGCCCCGGTCGGTCCTACAGCGGGTGTGATGGCTGCGCTCGCGCCGTCAGTAAAGCCAGCAAAGCAGCCACCAGTAACACTGCCGCGCTGGCAAAGAAAGTCATCCGATAGCCACCCCCGTCGAACAGC
>JARDZH010000036.1 GCA_029240955.1 Pseudomonas sp.
TGGTGGGTCTACCTTACAGCTTTGCTGATCTCGTTCTTCGCGATGATTCCGTTCATCATCTATGGCGAGAAGAAGCGCCAGATGAAGCGCGTTCTGCTGGGCGCCGTGCTCGTTCTGATGCTCACCGAGCTGTTCTTTTGGGCATTCGGTAACACGTTGCGGGCACTGGTCATCGGGACAGTGGTATTCTTCATAGCGTTCAACCTGCTCGAAGCTTCCTTGCCGTCACTGATCAGCAAAGTATCGCCGGCTGGCGGAAAAGGCACCGCAATGGGAGTTTATTCCACAAGCCAGTTTCTTGGCTCGGCGGCAGGTGGGATACTGGGCGGCTGGTTGTTCCAGCATGGCGGGCTTGATGTGGTGTTCCTTGGTGGAGCAGCCATGGCGGCCATCTGGTTCGCTTTTGCAATGACCATGCGTGAACCGCCGTACGTGACCAGCCTACGTCTGCCGTTGTCGCCCGAGGCGCAGCGTGATGCAGGCCTGGCAGCAAGATTGATGTCCGTAACAGGCGTGACGGATGCCGTGGTGGTTGCTGAAGAGGCGGCCGTCTATATCAAACTGGATACAAAATTATTGGATCGCGCGTCTCTGGAACAGCTGGTCAACCCAGCGCCGCAAGCGTGCGAAGCCTAGGAGAACATCATGGCCCGTGGGGTTAACAAAGTCATATTGGTCGGTACTTGCGGCCAGGATCCCGAAGTTCGTTACCTGCCGAATGGCAACGCCGTGACCAACCTGAGTCTGGCGACCAGCGAACAGTGGACCGACAAGCAGAGCGGCCAGAAAGTCGAGAAGACTGAATGGCACCGCGTATCGATGTTCGGCAAGGTCGCTGAAATCGCCGGCGAGTACCTGCGCAAGGGTTCTCAGGTCTACATCGAGGGCAAACTGCAGACCCGCGAGTGGGAAAAAGACGGCATCAAGCGTTACACCACTGAAATCATCGTCGACATGCAGGGCACCATGCAGCTGCTCGGCGGCCGTCCTCAGGGTGATGCCCAGCAAGGTCAAGGCGGTCAGGGTGGCTACGGCAACTCCGCGCCTCGTCCCCAGCAATCGCGTCCTCAGTCGGCTCCACAGCAGCAGTCGTACTCGCAGCCACAGCGCGACTCGCGCCCGGCGCCACAGCAGCAGGCTCCACAGCCAGCCGCTGACTTCGACAGCTTCGATGACGATATTCCGTTCTAAGCCTTCGGCTTTGACCGGTTGAACAAAAGGCCCGCACGCCATGGCTTGCGGGCCTTTTGTTTTTCAAGGGCTTGTCCCTTGAGGTCTTACCCGTAGGGACAAGCCGCACCTTAATTCTTTATCCAACCGGTTGGGCGTGGGCGCGGCGCCAGGCCATCGGGCTTTGGCCCGTCTTGCGGGTGAAGGTCCGGGTGAAGTGAGACTGATCGGCGAATCCGCATTCCAGACTGATCTGAGTGATGGGCATGCCCGAGTCGAGCAACTCTTTGGAGCGGTCGATCTTGGCGTGCAGAAACCATTCCTGGGGGGAGTACCCCGTGTTTTTCTTGAAGGCGCGGGAGAAATGGCTGCGAGACAGAGAGCAGCCTTCGGCGACCTGGCTGATGCTCAAGGGCCGGGCGATCGAGTTCATCATCAGCTCTTTGGCGCGGCGTTCTTGCCAAGGCGCCAGGGCGATGCGCTGAAGGGGTTGCCGATCTGTCGGGCATAGCGCCAGCAACTGCGCGCCGAGCGCCACGCATTTCTGGTAGGCCGCCGCAGGCTGGGAGTGAAGGAGGGCGCTGTGCAGACTTTTCAGTTGATCGAGCAGCTGCGGGTCCAGAGACTCATCGGGGGCGGTAACCGTGGGATGCATGGTGACTCTCCTGAGAAGTGACAACAGAAGTCTGATGACTTGGTGTTGTCCGAGTCCTTTGGTAAAGCTTAATAATCCTTAAACAGAGGAACTTCGGGAGGTCAGCGGGGCAGGCTCGTGCAGCTTTATTCAGAATGACGGCGCGCGCTGCAAAGCGGTTTCGATGGCGGTGAGCAGGGCCTCGCCAGTGAATGGCTTGTGCAGACAGTTACTGGCCCCGTTGCGCGTAGCCTGCGCGAGCGATGCGTCGTCCCAATGTGCGGACATGCAGATCACCGCGGCGCGTTGGCCCGCCGCGTTCAGGGCCAACTGGATTTCCAGTCCGTGGCGGCCCTTCATTCGCAGATCGAGAATCACGCAGGCGGCCTGATCAAGCGCGGCGCTGGCGAGCAGCTCCTCGCCGGATTCGAAACTCAGCGCGTGATAGCCGGCCGACTTCAACAGATTGACCAGGCTTTTTCGAACCGACAGGTCGTCATCCACGACGCAGACGGTAATCATGTTCGCCCCGCAAAGACCGAGTCGCCAGTGAACGGTTGCAATGAGTCCATCAATGGCACTCGCTCATCGTGAAATGGCGTCGACGGGCGTTGCGTCAAGCTGCTGGTGCTGAGTGACCAGATCGATCAGCGTACGGGCCTGCATTTTGGCCATGACGTGCTTCTTGTGCACTTTGGCGGTGACTTCACTGATCGCCAGTTGATTGGCAATTTGCTTGTTGCCAAGACCCGTTACCAGTAATCCAAATACCTGCCGCTCGCGGGGTGTAAGCGTGCGCGCCCGCTCGTGCGTTTGCTTGCGCTGGCTCCAGATCTCGCGCTTTTCGTGAGCCTGTTGCATGACCGTCCGAAGCGTCGTCAGCAGGTGTTCGTCGTCGAAGGGCTTGGTCAGAAACTCGGACGCACCGGCCTTGATGGCTTGAACGGACATGGGGATAGTGCCGGCCCCGGTCATGAACACGATGGGCCACGGCTGACCGCGACGCGTCAGCTCGGCCTGCACGTCCAGCCCGGTTGCGACCGGCAGGCCGACATCCAGCAGCAGACAGGCCGGACGGCAAGGCAGGCTGGCGCCGAGAAACTCTTCTGCTGAATCGAACAGTGCGTGGGGAATGTCCTCAGCTCGAAGCAGCCGGCTCAGAGCAGTACGCACAGAAGCATCGTCATCGATTACATAAACCATGGCCGGGCGGATTAGGCTGGAATCCTCGGGCACGGGCGTTGGCTGGTCAGGCAATGTTATTGGCGTCGGCACAGACGAAGCGTGAACTGTCGGCATGTCGAACGCCGGCAGGCGATAGCCGCGACGCGGAATGGTCTGGATGAAGTCCTTGCCGCCCAGCAGCTTGCGCAGGTGCGAAATGTGAACTTCCAGGTTGTTGTTCTCGACGATGGTGTTCTGCCAGACCTGACTGATGAGCGTGTCCTTGCTGACCACGCGGCCTTCGGCTCGAATCAGCGTGGCAAGAATGTCGAAAGCTCGGCCGCCCATGCGCAGCATCTGCCCGTCGCGAAAGGCTTCGCGCCTTTCAAGTGAGACTGAGGCAAGGCCTACTCGGATCATGATATCCCTTCGCTCAGAGGGTGTTGGCCGGGCGGTCGGTCCCGATTGAGGTGCTTGCATTGCGGTGCGTACAAACTAGAGCAAGCACGGAAACGACGCAATTATCCCGTTGTATAGGTCTGCGGATTAAGTGCTCCTGAAGCCCGCCGCCACGCGTGGGGCGGGTTTCAGGCTGTCGGCCGCCGAGTCAGTCAGCGATGAACGCCAGCAGGTCTTCGTTGAGTTGCTGGCCGTGGGTGACCGCAAAGCCATGCGGCGCGCCTGGATACACTTTCAGCGTTGCGCCTTCGATCATCTCAGCGGCCAGTTTGCCGGTGGCTTCGAACGGCACGACCTGGTCATCGTCGCCGTGAATCACCAGCGTCGGTACGTCTATCTTTGCCATGTCCGGACGGAAGTCGGTTTCAGAAAACGCCGTCACGCAGTCGATCGTGCCCTTGAGCGAAGCCAGCAAAGCAATGTTCAACGTCTGGGCCATCACGCCGTCCGAGACTTTCTGACCACGCTCAGTGCCGTAGAACACGCTGGCGAAGTCCGCAATGAACTGCGCGCGGTCCTTGAGCAAGCCGGCTTTGATGCCGTCGAATACCGACTTGTCGACACCTTGTGGATGGTCGGCAGTCTTGATGAACAACGGCGTGACTGCGCCTAGCAGCGCAAGCTTGGCAATGCGATCCGTGCCGTGGCGACCGATGTAGCGAGCGACATCGCCGCCGCCCATGGAGAAGCCCACCAGCGTGACGTCGCGCAGGTCAAGGTGCTCGATCAGAGCGGCGATGTCATCGGCGAAAGTGTCGTAATCGTAGCCGGTCCACGGCTGGCTCGAACGACCGAAGCCGCGACGGTCGAACGCGATGGTGCGATAGCCGCGGCTGCTCAGATACTCCATCTGGTATTCCCACATGTCCGCATCCAGCGGCCATCCGTGACTGAACAGAACGGGTTTGCCTGTGCCCCAGTCCTTGAAGTAGATCTCGGTGCCATCGCGGGTCGTGAAAGTGCTCATGCGGGTTCCTTTATCAGTGAGTAGCCGGTCATTGAACGCCTGGAGATGTGCGGATCGGCCGCACCTCTTCACTATCAGCTGACGACCTCGGTGAATGATTGTGCGGATGTGCTCTAAAGATCGCGCGCTGCAATTCAGCACATCCCTACAATCAGCGCTCCCGGCATGGCCGCTTTAATGCAGCATGTCCACTCTGCCGGAGAATTCGCTCATGTCGTCACTCACTTCGCGCCTTGCCCTGGCCCCGACGCATGGGCTGGAAACGGCTCCTGTTGCCTGGGGGTTGCTATTCATGCGCGTCAGCGTTTCGCTGCTGTTGCTCTGGGTGCACGGGTTGCCCAAGCTGCTGAACTGGAGTATCGAGCTGCAGCGCATCGAAGATCCGTTTGGCCTTGGCGCGCCTCTCACGCTGGGGCTCGCCGTATTCGCTGAGGTGGTCTGTCCGGTGCTGCTGATAGCGGGCGTTTTCGCGCGTCTGGCCTGCCTGCCGGTTCTGGCGGTGCTGGCGGTAGCGCTGGTCGTCGTGCATCCGGACTGGACGGTAGAGCAGGGACAGTTCGCCTGGCTGTTGATGATTCTGTTCGCAGGATTGGCCGTCACAGGGCCGGGGCCACTGGTGATCGGGAGGCTGCGCGGTCGCAAATGAGCGCGGCGCCCGGCGCGTAACGCGCAATTGCAACATCGACACCCTATTTTCCTTAAAAACCGAACTTGCCGCCGCAACGGGAATCAGTTCCTTGAGGCTCGAGCGTGCCTCACCGTTCAAGTGAAGGAGGAAACTGCGTGGTGTCACAGGTCAAAACCCTGGTTCTGCTGGTCGTGCTGTTTTGCGCTGGCAGTTTCCAACTTCAGGCGGCTGACGTCCCTGCATTACCCATGGCGGCCGCAGCGCCGACCGATGACAAGGCCGCAGAAAAAGGCGATGCCAAAACCGAAGCCAAGGATGAAGCCAAGGAGCCTGCAAAGGAGGAAGCCGCGCCTGCCGAAGCGGCTCCAGAGCCTATCCTTCAAGGTGGCCTGCTTGGCGCGCTCAGCTCCGGCATCGATGACGTTCAGGAAAAGCTCAACCTCGACGACAACCTTTGGGATGCATGGCAACTGCGTGCTGATCGCGCGGCGGCCGAGCTGGACAAGCTGGTCAACAAGCGCACTACGCGCTCGCCGTGGAGCGTGGTCGGCGATTTCCTGATCCTGTCGGTCGTATGGATGGGCGCGTTTGCGGTACTGACCAGTCTCGGCCGTTTCATCGCGGTGAGAATAAGCCGCAGGCGTTTCTTCGAAGGTCGAGAGCGCAGCCAGGCGCTTCTCAAGTACGTGCTGCCCTTTACTTTGCCTGCGGTTGTCTGTCTGCCGCTGACGCTATGGGTCAGCCACTTCATGCCGACTTCGATAGGCCGTGCGCTGGCGCTTTGCTTTGCTTACGCAACCAGCAGCGGCATCGTCTCCACGTCGGTGTTGCTGTGCGTAATCGTGATGTTCAACTCCGGGCACAAGCGCGCCGCGGTACGGATGATTCGCCGTTTCGCGCCCAGGCCGTTGTTCATCATTGGCTTCCTGGCAGCGCTCAGCGATGCACTGACCAGCCCGCAGATCGCGCGCCAGATCGGCAGCAACGTCACCACCAGTGTTGCGGTGTTCACGGGGCTGTTTGCGTCTGCGGTGTTCTGCATGCTGGTGATCAAGGTTCGCCGCCCGATCGCTCATCTGATCCGCAACCGCTCACTGAGCAGTCGTATGCAGCGTCCCGCCTTGCAGCAATCGCTCAAGGTATTTTCCAATCTGTGGCATCTGCCGATTCTGCTGATGATCCTGGTCTCGGCGATCAATCTGATCGGGGCAGGCGAGGACAGCCAGGAAGCCTTGCGCTGCGCGCTCTACACCACCATCTTGCTGATCGCCACTGTGTTCCTCAGCACGGTGTTCCAGCAACTCTTCAAACCCGTCGAAGAAGGCGCCGGCCGCGGCGGGCACGTGTACAAAGCGCGTTTGTTGAGCCTGGCGTATGCCGTGCTGCGTATCGTACTGGCCGTGTCGTTCATCGAGATTCTCGGGCGGATCTGGGGGTTCTCGCTGTTCGAATTCGCCCAGCGCAATACCGTTGGCCGGGTGATCAGCGACTCGCTGAGCAGCATCGGGCTGATCTTCCTGGTGACCTGGTTGCTGTGGGTCGTGCTGGATACGGCGATTCAGGAAGCGTTGAAACCGCCAAGCGGCCATCGCCATGCGCGCCAGCCGAGCACGCGGATCAAGACGATTCTGCCGCTGCTGCGTAACGCGATCAAAATCGTCCTGGTCGTCATCTGTGCGATTACGACCATGGCCAACCTGGGCATCAATGTGGCGCCGCTGCTGGCCGGTGCCGGGGTCGTCGGTCTGGCCATCGGTTTCGGTTCGCAGCAATTGGTGCAGGACGTGATCACCGGCCTGTTCATCATCATCGAAGACACATTCTCGGTGGGCGACTGGGTCGTGCTCAGCACGGGACATGCGGGCACCGTCGAAAGCCTGACGATCCGCACCGTGCGTCTTCGCGACGGCAAGGGCTTCGTGCACTCGGTGCCATTCGGTCAGATCAAGGCTGTCACCAACCAGTCGCGCCAGTTTGCCTATGCGTTCTTCTCGGTACAGTTCACGTATGACTCGAACATCGACGAAGCACTGTCGCTGATTCGTGAAACCGGGCAGTCCATCACCGAAGACATCTTGCTCAAGAACAACCTGCAGGGGCCACTTGAAGTATTCGGCGTCGACCGGATGGATCTGAATGGCGTGGTGCTGACCGGTCAGTTCCGTACATCCTCGGGCGGCCAGTACGCCGTGGGGCGTGCGTTCAACGAGCGGCTCAAGCGTCTGGTGGACAAGAGCGCCAACGTGCGCTTTGCCCAGACTTATCCTCAGATGGTCATGAATCCCGCCGCGCTTCAGCCGCCGCAACCGGCCGCCGTTACCGAAGGCGCGCAGCCGGCTCCGGCTGCACAAGCGCAACCGAGCTTGAGCAAACCCGACGGGGCGTGACGCGGAAGGCTGCGGACGCGCGCGGTTTACTTGCCGCGCGCACCGCAACTGTTGGGTGAAAGCGGCCAACGTGATATGTTTGCAAGCGTTTTTACCCGAATAATTAATGACTCTGATACCGAGCCTGCAGACCTTATGCGAATGCGCCTTATGCTATTGGGCGGCGGGAATGCCCTCGGGCAGGCGCTGATTCGTCTGGGTGCCGAGGAAGACATCAACTTTCTCGCACCACGTCCTCCACAAGATGGCTGGGACGCAGCGAGCCTGACGCAACTGCTCGACGACACCCGTCCCGATGCGTTGATCAACCTGGCCTACTACTTCGACTGGTTCCAGGCGGAACGCGTGAGCGAATCACGCCTGAACCATCAAGAGCGCTCCGTCGAGCGTCTGGCGCAGCTGTGCCAGCACCACAACATCGTCCTGCTGCAACCGTCCAGCTATCGTGTGTTCGATGGCTCGCGCGCCACTGCCTACAGCGAAAAAGACGAGCCGGTCCCGTTGGGGCTGCGCGGTCAGGCGCTGTGGCGAATAGAGCAAAGTGTGCGAGCGGCCTGTCCGCAGCATGTGCTGGTGCGTTTCGGCTGGTTGCTCGACGACAGCGCCGACGGCGTTCTGGGCCGTTTTCTGACCCGCGCCGAACGTGCTGGAGAACTCTTGCTGGCCGACGACCGTCGTGGCAATCCGACGCCTGTCGATGATGCGGCACGGGTCATGCTGTCCGTACTGAAACAGCTCGATTGCGAAGCGCCGTTGTGGGGCACCTATCATTACGCCGGCCACGAAGCGACGACGCCGGTGGCGTTGGGGCAGGCGGTATTGACCGAAGCACGCCTGATGCACCCGCTGGCGATTGAATCGCCTACGCCGCAAGCCCACGCAGCGCGACCTGATGCGGCAGACGAGCCGCAACACGCAGTGCTCGCCTGCAAGAAAATTCTTCACACCTTCGGCATCAAGCCCCGGGCCTGGCGTGCTGGCCTGCCGAGCCTGCTGGACCGGTACTATCGACATGGCTGACGCTCCAATCCTCATCACCGGCGGCGCGGGTTTCATCGGTTCACATCTGGCCGACGCCTTGCTCGCCGAGGGGCACGCCGTTCGTGTTCTTGACGACCTGTCGACCGGCAAACGCAGCAATCTGCCCATGGACAACCCGCGCATCGAGTTGCTTCACGGCGACGTCGCTGATGCAGCGTTGGTACGTCGGGCCGCGGAGGGCTGCAAGGCTGTCGTGCACCTGGCAGCGGTGGCCTCGGTTCAAGCGTCGGTGGAAGATCCGGTGCGCACTCATCAGAGCAACTTCATCGGCACCCTCAACGTCTGCGAAGCCATGCGCGAAGCGGGTATCAAGCGCGTTGTATTTGCCTCCAGCGCGGCTGTTTACGGCAACAATGGCGAAGGCGATTCGATCACCGAAGAAACGAGCAAAGCGCCGCTGACCCCTTATGCGTCGGACAAGCTGGCCAGTGAGCAGTATCTGGATTTCTACCGACGTCAGCACGGGCTTGAGCCAGTGGTGTTTCGCTTTTTCAATATCTTCGGTCCCCGTCAGGACCCGTCCTCACCGTACTCCGGCGTGATCAGCATCTTTGCCGAGCGCATCGAAAAGGGGTTGCCAATTACGGTATTTGGCGACGGCGAGCAGACCCGCGACTTCTTTTACGTCGGCGATCTGGTCAGGCTTCTGGTACAGGCGCTGACTCTGCCGGAGCCGGAGGAAGGCGCAATCAACGTCGGGTTGAACCAGGCCACTTCCCTCAATCAGCTGCTGTCGGAGCTTTCGGCCGTGGTTGGCAAGCTTCCTGAGGTGACGTATGGCACCCCGCGGTCCGGTGATATTCGGCATTCCCGGGCCGACAACACGCGGCTGCTGGCGCGTTTCACGCTTGAAGAGGCGACGCCTTTGAAGGTCGGATTAGCGCGTTTGTTGGGGCGCTGAATTCCGGCATGTCGGCGTGAAACAAAGAAGGCACCCATCGGGGTGCCTTCTTTGTTTCAGTCCA
>JARDZH010000037.1 GCA_029240955.1 Pseudomonas sp.
GGGGAATTCCACTGGATGTCGAAGAAGTCCGCGTAAGGGCTGCGGCGTCCCCATTCCAGCAGGTCCAGCCACCAGGGATTGTCGGCACCGCCGACTGCCATGTGGTTGGACACGATGTCCAGAATCAGCCCCATGCCGTGTTCGCGCAGGGCCGCGACCAGCCGGCGCAGTGCCGGCTCGCCGCCGAGTTCCGGGTTGATGATGGTCGGGTCGACGACGTCGTAGCCGTGCATGGAGCCTGCGCGCGCTTTGAGCAGCGGCGAGGCGTACAGATGGCTGATCCCCAGTTTTGCGAAGTACGGCACCAGAGGAACAGCGTCGTCGAGGGTGAAATCTTTATGGAATTGCAGGCGTTGGGTGGCACGTAACGTTTGTACAGGGGGATTCATCGATCACGCTCCGCAGCTTGTAGCCGGGATTGGGAGAGCAGCTCCAGTCGTCGCGCGGCATCTTCATGGTCTAGTAGGGTTGAACTGTCTGCGGGCAACCGCCGACGCCAGTTGGGGTGGCTGTCGATGGTGCCCGGAAGGTTGGCCTGTTCCTGCACGCCGAGGGCGTCTTCGAGGGGCAGCAGCACCAGCGGGGCGCGTGTGTGGCCCAAGTAACGGATGCTGGCATCGATGATCTGCTCGCTGTCTTCGCTCTCGGGCTCAAGGCCGTCGGTGTTCTGGCTCAGCGCCTTGCGCAGTCCGGCGAGCTCGCGAGCGCGCTCCCCGCGCCATTTGCGTTCCGCTTCCTCATCGATCTGGCCCAGGCGCGCGTTCCACTCGATGTCCAACTCGCTGAGCCAGCCTGCAAGCGTCGGCAGGTCGTGGGTGCTAGTGGTCGCCAAGGCGTCATCGGCCCAGTCGAGGATCGGCTTGAACTGCCCGTTGTCCTGCTCGAACAGCAGCACTTGCATGCCGAGAATGTTGCGCTCGGACAGTTTCTCGTGGAGACCTTCGGGAACCGTGCCGAGGTCTTCGCCCAGCACGATCGCCTTGTGACGCCAGGACTCTAGGCTCAGCAGGCGCAACATGTCGTCCAGCGGATAGTTGAGGTAGGCGCCTTCGCTCGGCGGCGAGCCAAGTGGCACCACCCATAGGCGTTGCAGACCCATCACGTGATCGATTCGCAGGCCGCCCGCGTGTGCAAAGTTGGCGCGCAGCATCTCGATGAACGCGCGGAAGCCATTGCGCTTGAGGCCGTCGGGCGAGAACGCCGAAATGCCCCAGCTTTGGCCAGCGCGGTTGAGGATGTCCGGCGGAGCACCCACCGTAAGCGCGGACAACAGCTCGTCCTGACGACTCCACGCCTGGCTGCCGGCACCGTCGGCACCTACCGCCAGGTCGGCGATGACGCCAATCCGCATGCCGCTGGCCCGGGCCGCGACCTGCACGCGCTCCAGGCCCCGCGCGATCAGCCACTGCACGAAGGCGTGGAAGCCGATCAGGTCGCTGTGAGCAGCGGCGAACTCGCGAATCGCATCACTGCGAGGGTCTTTCAGTTCATCCGGCCATTCGTGCCAGTTGTCGCTGATGCCCATGGTCCCGCTTTCGGCACGCAGCGCCTCGAACCGGCAGTGGTTCTCCAGCGCTTCGCCGCCGTTGTGCCGAAAGCTGCTGAAGTCTTCGGCCAAGGGATGGCCGCCTGCATTGAACGCGTCATACAGATTGTGCAAAACCTTCCATTTGGCTGCCGCTGCGGCCGGCCAGTCGACCAGCTCCAGCTGCTCCAGACGCTTGAGTTCGTCGGCCATGCCAGCGTCTTCGATCGCCTGACGCCAGGCGCGCTCGCCCAGGATGCTGCCCGGCGATGCGTAAAGCCCGTTGAGGAACAAGCGGCTCGATGGCGAGTAGGGGCTGTAGCGCGTAGGGTCGTTGGCAAACATGGCATGAATGGGGCTGATGCCAAGCGCATCGGCGCCACGCTCGCCAGCGGCACGCACCAGATTCTCCAGTGCCTGAGCATCGCCAAAGCCGCCGTCACCCTCACGGCGCAAGCTGTACAGTTGCGCAGTCAGGCCCCAGGCGTGCGGACGTGTCGAATCGGTCGCCATTGCCACGCTGTAGCAGCTTTTGGGCGCTACGGCGATGGTCAGGTGCTGACCGTCGATTTCCAGTTGCTGATAGCCGACCGGCGCGAGTGCCGGGAGCTGGGCATTGGCCGTCAGGCGGGCGTCCAGCGAGGCGCCGTCTTCCAGATGCAGAATGAACGGCGTGCCGGGGGCGAACCAGGCCGAAAGGTCGAGGTTTTGCCCTTCGTCCACGGTCAGCAGCGGCGGAGCACTCGTGCCGTGACGCGCGTTGTTCAGTTTGCTGAGGCTGGCGTCGATGGCTTCACTGCCGTCTGCCGGATAACCGAGGGCTTCGAGCACCTTGCGCAGAACATCAGGGCTGACGGTCTGAGGTCGTGCATTGGCATCCACCCACTGCACCGACACGCCGACTTCCGTCGCCAGCCGTTCCAATTGCTCATTACTCATCCCGCTTCTCCACAACATCACTGGCTGTCAGGCTGACAATTGCCGTGTAGGGATTGAGAGTGCCTTGTCGCGAAAGTTCGGTCGCATTGGGCTGAGTGGCAAACAGCAGTATTGCGCCGTCCCATTGCGGGGCGGAAACCGCCTGCGTGCCGAGGTTAAAATCGATGCGCAACACGCTGCCATCGCCCATGCGCCACTGCGCAGTGACCGCGCCGTCGCCCAGTACATCCGCGCCCAGCGCCTCGGCGCCGTTCAGACGTGGAATGATCTCGCGGTGACGCAAAGCCAGCAGCTCTCGATAGAGTTCCAGCCAGCTGCGGTGGTCCTGACCCACGTCGGTTTCGAGCGCCAGCGCGTCGAGGGACGGGCGCGAGGCTTCGAACGTCTTGAGGTCGTTGGGGTCGGGAATCGTCTCGCGGCGTTTTTCATCGGCAAAGGCAGCGAAATCCGCGAATTCGCTGCGACGCCCTTCGCGCACCGCATCCGCCAGCTCGCCGTGATGGCTGGTGAAGAACAGAAAGGGTTCACTGGCGGCCCATTCGTCACCCATGAACATCAGCGGAATCATGGGCGAGAGCAGCAGCAGGGCGGTTGCCGCCCGAAGCGCCGAGGGTGGGCTCAGCGCAGGCAGACGCTCGCCAAACGCACGGTTGCCGATCTGGTCGTGGTTCTGCAGGAACAGCACGAACGCGCTGGGCGGCAGATGCCCGCTCGGTTCACCACGCGCGTGACCATGGCGGGTGGATTCGCCCTGGTAGACGAAGCCCTGACTCAACAGCCGCGCCAGCTTCTGCGTCGGCTCCTGGGCAAAGTCCGAGTAGTACGCGTCGGTTTCGCCGGTCAGCAGCACGTGCAGGGTGTTGTGGCCGTCGTCATTCCACTGGGCGTCGAAGCCTTTCTGCAGCAAATGCGCCTGATTGAACTCGTTTTCGAGGTTCAGCCAGACATGACGGCCGGGCTCGATTCGCTCGCGAACGCGCTCGGCAAATTCAGGCAGGAAGGTTTCGTCGCGGATGGCGTGAACGGCGTCCATGCGCAGCCCGTCGAACCGGTACTCCAGCAGCCACATCAAGGCGTTGTCGATGAAATAGCTGCGCACTTCATCGCGGCGGAAGTCGATGGCATCGCCCCACGGCGTGTGCAGGTCACTGCGAAAGAAGCCTTTCGCATAGCGGCCCAAGTAGTTGCCGTCAGGCCCGAAGTGGTTGTAGACCACGTCGAGTATCACGCACAGCCCGAGGCCATGCGCGGTGTCGATCAAATGCTTGAGCTGCTCGGGCGTGCCGTAGGAAGACTGGGGTGCATACGGCAGGACGCCGTCGTAACCCCAGTTGCGGTCGCCGGGGAACTGGGCCAGCGGCATGAGTTCGACCGCTGTGACACCCAGATCGACCAGACGCTGCAAGTGCTTTTCGACCTCGGCATAGCCACCCAACGAGCCGACATGCAACTCGTAGATGACTGCTTCATGCCAGGGGCGGCCCTGCCATCCGGCGTTCTGCCACGGGTAGGCGAGGGGATCGACGACGATGCTGTGGGAGTGGACCCCATCGACCTGCGCGCGGGACGCCGGGTCCGGCACTTCCAGTTCACCGTCGATGTTGAAACGATACCGAGTGCCCGCCGGGCACTTGGCTTCAAGCTCGAACCAGCCATCCTGCTGCGGGAGCATGGCCAGTGACTGGCCATCCTCCAGTTCGACACTTACGTAGTAGGCATCCGGCGCCCATAGGGCAAACCGGGTGTGATCAGGGTCCAACAGAACCGCGCCGTGGCGCCAGGTTTCTTCATTACGCTGCGGCATCCATAAACCCCTTAGTCCTCAGTAGTGAATAGAAACGCTCGTGTTCTTCTTCAGCAGGTCTTGATACAGGTCTGCGTAAGGTTCTACTGCCTGATGCCAGTTGAAGGGCGCGGCCATGGCGCGGCAGCGCATGGCGTTGAGCAGTTCCGGATGGGCATAGACCTGGAACGCGCGGTTCAAGGCCTCGGTGTAGCTTTCGACGGTCGACTCGTTGAACAGAAAGCCTGTAACGCCGTCTTCGATGGTGTCGGCCAGGCCGCCGGTGTTGCGCGCGACAGGCAGCGAACCGAAGCGCTGGGCGTACATCTGGCTCAGGCCGCAAGGCTCGTAACGCGACGGCATCAACAGGAAATCACTGCCGGCGAACATGCGGCGTGCGTCGGTTTCGTTGAAGCCGACACGTACGCTGACACGGCCAGGGAAGCGTGCTGCAAGGGCGCGCATGGCGTCCTCTTCTTCCGGCTCGCCACGGCCAATGATCGCGATCTGCCCGCCTTTGTTGACGATGTGCTCGGCAACGCCGATGGTCAGGTCCAGGCCTTTCTGATAGACCAGGCGCGAAACCACGGCGAACAGCGGCCCGCTGGACGGCTCAAGCTCGAACAGTTCACGCACGTAGTCAGCGTTGATTTCCTTGCGCAGCCATTCGTTGGGCGCGAAGTGGCAGATCAGGTGCTCGTCGGTGGAAGCGTCCCAGCTGGCGTCGATGCCGTTGGGGATGCCGCTGAGCTTGCCTTGCTCGGCCTTGCTCTGCAGGAAGCCTTCCAGACCGCAACCAAAGTCAGGGGTGGTGATTTCCTTGGCGTAGGTGGCGCTTACCGTCGTGATATGACTCGAATACGCCATGCCCGCTTTGATGAACGAGAGCTTGCCGTAGATCTCCATGCCGTCTGGCGTCAAGGCTTCTTCCGGGATCCCCAGCTCCACGCTCGAGGCAGGGCTGACAGTGCCCTGATACGCCAGGTTGTGGATGGTGAAGATGCTCGGCGTGGTCTGTCCGCGCCAGCGCATGTAGGCAGGCGCCAGGCCCGCTGGCCAGTCATGGGCGTGCACCAGCTCGGGGCACCACTGACTTTTCACGGCGCCAGCGGCGAAATCGGCCGCCGCCAGACCCAGGCGGGCGAAGCGGATGTGGTTGTCAGACCAGTCGCGACCGTTGAGGTCGGCGTAGGGCGTGCCTTCGCGTTCATACAACTCGGGGCAGATCAGAACATAGATCACCAGACCGTCTTTCATGTCCATGCGGCCGATCTTGCAGGACGGCAGCGCGGCGTAACCGCCCAGTTCACTGATGATGTGAATCGGGTTGCCGCTGTTGAGCACTTGTGGGTAACCGGGAATCAGCACGCGTACGTCGTGCAGATGACGCATGGCGCGCGGAAGGGCCGCAGAAACATCACCCAGACCGCCGGTCTTGACCAGATCCGCCAGTTCGGATGTCACGAACAGCACCTTGCGGCGGTTGACCTGAGACATGGTGGGCTGAAGCGTCGAAGGCGGAACCTGCAACAGTGGAACCTTCGTAGACCCAAAGACCGGCAGATGAGTCAGCTCGCTGGCCGTCTGATTAAAACTCTCTCCCTGCTGGGTTTTGACAGCGGCGCTAATCATCGATTTCTCCCATACAAAACTGTGTTGGTGCGTCAATTGATTTTCTTATTGGCCATTTCCTATGGCCGGGTCACTACCCAAGCGCTACGCAAGATCAATACCGGAGTGAAGGATGCGCAGCGAATGAAGTGACGCGAAAAAGCCAAATGCAGGTGTCCAGCCAACAGCATAGGCGCTCTAAGCAGATGACCTACCCGTTCTGGAGAAGTTTCGACTTTTTAATGGCGAATTGTCTGGCACGTGATTCGGAAGCGAGAGCGGTGTCGGAATATCGACCCAAAGCGGCCCTGTTTGGGCGTGCAAACTGCGAATTTAGCGTCCTGAAACAATCGGATAGCCGGTCGTCAGATTGTCGGACAATCCTCTGAAGTGCCTGTGACTACTGGCCGAAACGAGGCTCATCCGGGCGCCTCAATACAGTTCGCACGGAGCGTCGTGCCTTTTCATGGTGCGGCAACATAGTGCGGCGGGCAGTGATCCAGAGGTGCGCGTCGAAAAATCACTCAACTGTACTGGCACATTTATCGCCCGGGCGCGATAGAATCGTCGCCCCGGTCGCCAGGCGCTGATCCGGGACCGCAAGCATCAATTCGTATCGAAGCGTTAAAGAGGTTGGCAATGGAATCCCCAGAGGTACTGGTACTGCAGGCGAGTTACACCAATCCGGTGCATGCAGAAGCGATTGGATTCGTTCTGAATGAATACGCGCTGGACGCAATGGGTGGTGGAGTGCCGATTTCCGCCGACACGCGCGAGCAACTGGCCATTGAACTGGGCAAGCGCCCTCATGCCTTCAGCGTGCTGGCATTCATCGCGGGTGAGCCTGTCGGCCTGGTCAACTGTTTCGAAGGATTCTCGACGTTTGCCTGTCGACCCTTGGTGAACATTCACGACGTGGTCGTGATTTCGAAATACCGGGGGCTGGGCATCAGTCAGAAGATGCTGACCAAGGTCGAGGAAATCGCCCGTCAGCGCGGGTGCTGCAAGCTGACCCTCGAAGTGCTGGAAGGCAACGAGGTGGCGCAGGGTGCTTATCGCAAACTGGGTTTTGACAACTATCAGCTTGACCCTGCCATGGGACGGGCTATGTTCTGGCAGAAGGGGCTGTGATCCGGCGGTGATCTGAGGGCTGCTGAACGGCGCATCATGCAGATGGCGCCGTGGCATCCTGACGAGGCATCGCGGGATTGGGCAAGCCTGAGGTCAGGCTTGCCGCAAGGCGATTTCAGGAGAAGTCGAAGAGGGAATCAGGCCTGCAGGGCGGTGCCCTGGGAGGTCAGCTGCGCTTGTTGCAGCATCATGCTCAGATGAGCGACCTTTTTCTGCAGCTGCTCACGCTCGTCTTTGAGAGAGCGCAGTTCATCGCGACGGATCGTGACGTAAAGGGTTTGTGGTGCAAGTGCTGGTAGTACAGTGCCCATTGCTCACCTCGCAAATGGCGGATTCAACCTCGAAGAGGCGCGTGGCAATGACTGTTCGTCCCAGAGTTGTCCTTGCTTACCTCTCTATCGGCGGCAATTCTGATTTCTTTTGCCCTGAATTGGAACTTTTTTATTTTTAATTGTCGCGAACGTTTCGCGATCGCGACAAAATGCATGACCCGGCCGCGCTTGCGCAGTCGTTCCGCCCTGTGCGGGAACCGATTTCGGCCTTGCTTGACTAAGCAGCATGCTTTACCGCTTCGCTGCACCGATTCAGGCGAGGCATCTTATTACGAGTTTAGGAGCACCTTCATGCAACTTGGGATTGTTGGACTGGGCCGCATGGGCGGCAACATCGCACGGCGATTGATGCTTGATGGTCACACCACCGTGGTCTACGACCGCGACGAAGCATCGCGCAGCGCCCTGGCCAACGAAGGTTCGACCCCGGCCGATGACCTGGCGTCGCTGGTCCAGGCACTCGACAAGCCGCGCGCTGTCTGGGTGATGCTGCCTGCGGGCGCACCGACCGAAGACACCATTCAGGTGCTGAGCGGCCTGCTCGAAGCCGATGACGTGATCATCGATGGCGGCAACACCTTCTACAAGGACGACATCCGTCGCGGTCAGGAGCTGAGCGCCAAAGGTCTGCACTACATCGACGTCGGTACGTCCGGCGGCGTCTGGGGCCTGGAGCGCGGCTACTGCATGATGATCGGCGGCGAGACGGCCATCGTCGAGCGGCTGGACCCGCTGTTCGCGACCCTGGCACCCGGTTACGGCTCCATCGAGCGTACCCGCGGCCGCAGCTCCAGCGATGACCGTGCCGAGCGCGGCTACATTCACACCGGTCCCGCCGGTTCGGGTCACTACGTGAAGATGATCCACAACGGCATCGAGTACGGCATGATGCAGGCCTTCGCCGAGGGCTTCGATCTGCTCAAGCAGAAGAATTCCGAGCTATTGCCTGCCGACCAGCGCTTCGACCTCAACACCGCCGACATCGCTGAAGTCTGGCGTCGCGGCAGCGTGGTATCGTCCTGGCTGCTGGACCTGACCGCCGAGGCGCTCGCTACCGATCCGAAGCTCGATGCCTTCTCGGGCTCGGTGTCCGACAGTGGAGAAGGGCGCTGGACCATCGAGGCGGCCATCGAACAGGCTGTGCCGGTTCCGGTATTGTCGAGTGCGCTGTTCGCACGCTTCCGTTCCCGCCAGACCAGTTCTTATGCCGACAAGATGCTGTCGGCGATGCGTTTCGGATTCGGCGGTCACAAAGAACCTAAATAAGGAAATCCAGGTATGACGTCAGAGCGCGGGCCAGTTGATCAACCACCCGAGGTCGCACCCCCAACCACGCTGTTTCTGTTCGGCGCACACGGGGACCTCGTCAAGCGGTTGCTCATGCCGGCGCTCTACAACCTGGCTCGTGACGGGCTGGTCGACGACTCCTTGCACATCGTAGGCGTCGACCACAACCCGATCAGCGACGCGGATTTCGCGAAAAAGCTCGAAGACTTCATTCGTCAGGAAGTCGCCAGCAAGGTCGCGGGCAGTGGCAAGGAGCCGCTCGATCCTGCTCTGTGGGCAAGGCTCGCCGAGCGGATCAGCTACGTGCAGGGCGACTTTCTGGATGACTCGACCTATCAGGATATCGCCAGCAAGATCGCGAGCACCGGCACGGGCAATGCCGTGTTCTATCTGGCGACAGCACCCCGGTTTTTCAGTGAGGTGGCGACGCGCCTTGGTGCCGCCGGCCTTCTGCAGGAAACCGAAACGGCATTTCGCCGGCTGGTGATCGAAAAGCCGTTCGGCTCCGATCTCGCCAGCGCCATGTCGCTCAATGCCTGCCTGCTCAAAGTCATGAGCGAAAAGCAGATCTATCGCATCGACCACTACCTGGGCAAGGAAACCGTACAGAACATCCTTGTCAGCCGCTTTTCCAATGGTCTGTTCGAGTCCTTCTGGAACAACCATTACATCGATCACGTGCAGATTACCGCTGCCGAAACCGTGGGCGTCGAAACCCGCGGCAGTTTCTACGAGAACACCGGAGCACTGCGCGACATGGTGCCCAACCACCTTTTCCAGTTGCTGGCGATGG
>JARDZH010000646.1 GCA_029240955.1 Pseudomonas sp.
TAGACGCCGTCCGCAGCGATAGGCGCGGTGGCTTCAGGATTGCCGCTGTCCCAGTTCCAGACCAGACGGCCAGTGTGCACGTCGTAGGCGCGGATCACGCCGGAAGGCTCGTCCATCGACACGTTGTCGGTCACGTGGCCACCAATGATCACCAGATCCTTGGTCACAGCCGGTGGCGACGTCGAGTAGTAACCGCCTGGAGCAAAGGTGCCCATGTTAGCGGTCAGGTCCACCGAACCCTTGTTACCGAAGTCTTCACACATCTTGCCGGTGTCGGCATTCAGCGCGATCAGACGGGTGTCCGCCGTCGGAATGAAGATACGACGCGGGCAAGCGGTTGGCGCGGCAGCGCTAGCAGTATCTGCCACTGGAGTGGCCGGGCTCTGCGCTGGAGCGCTCGCTGCATAGGCTGCGTCATCGTGATACGAGACGCCGCGGCAGGTCATGTGTGCCCAGCCTTTGAAGTTTTCGGCATTCTGAGTGCTGATCTTCGGATCGAAGCGCCAGATTTCCTTGCCCGAATCCGGGTCCAGCGCGATCACCTGGCTGTGCGGCGTGCACACGTACAGCATGCCGTTGACCTTGAGCGGGGTGTTTTCCGCCGTGGTCTCGCCCGGATCGTTCGGCCCGGGAATGTCGCCGGTGCGGTAGGTCCAGGCTGGCTCCAGCTTGTGGACGTTTTCCGGCGTGATCTGCGCCAGAGGCGAGAAGCGATCACCGAAACCGGTACGGCCGTAGGACTGCCAGTCACCGTCGGGCATGGCCGGCGCGGTGTTGGTCGTGCCAGCGGTTTCGCGGTCCAGTTGACCTTCGATGCGACCAGGGTTGGTGAACTGGCTGGCCAGTGCAGCCAGACCGGCCAGCACAACGGCGACGCCCAGTGCGCCGGTGCCCATGCGCGCGGACTCGCCACGCAGCAGCGGACGGCGGAACCACGGCAGCAGCAACACGATACCCAGCACCAGTTGCCACCAGTCCAGACCCACTTCCCACAGGGCCCAGACCGTACTCGCGAGCAGCAGAATGGCGTACAGCCCCAGCGCCACGCGGCGCCCCAGGATCAGCAGCACACCCGTCACGGAGAAACCGATACCTGCCAGCAGGTAATACAGTGAACCGTCCAGTTGCACCAACCTGACACCGCCGGCCAGCAAGGCCAGCCCCATCAACAGGATCACCAGCCCGAGCAACGTCGGTAGCAGGCGATTTCTACTCAAAGCACTTTCAGTGCTCATAATGCGAATCTCCGTGAAGAGTGATTGACTGACGTCGGGTTCAAGCAAGGCAGTTCGACGTCATTCTGTTGCAGCTAATTGTTGGATCGTAGTGTTGGAACGTATTGCCGGCCGCTGGATTCAACCGCCGGTCAGAACGAAAGTTGCACTTTCATCCCGGCAACCCAGGCGTCATCGACTTGATCGACACCACCCGGATGGCGGATGTACTGCAGGTTCGGACGCACGGTCAGCCAGTTGGCCACGTGTACACCGTAGTAAAGTTCTGCGTTGTATTCCGTGTCCTGGATAGGCGTGAAGGCAGGGTCGTTGTAGTCGTAGACCGCCTCTGCCTGGTTTCGTGCATCGGCATTCTTGCGGTACGCAGGGTTGACGTGGATGCGTGAAAACCCAAGGCCCAGAGCGTCTTGAGCGCGGGCATCGAACGGACCTTTGTAGACCATGCCGACCGATACGTAGTTGTCGACCATGTTGGTCTTCTTGTCATGCAAGGTGCCGTTGGCGAACAGGCTCAGGCCGCGACTCTGATCGCTCGCCTGGCTGGTGACCTGCTGGCTGAAGTTGAGCCACATGCCGTGCTTGCTCGACGAGCCGCGATAGGCTGTGCCGGTCAGCGCAGCGGAGCGGCCATCGGCGTTCTTGTACACGTCTTCGCTGTCGGCGCTGCTGTAGTAGTAACCGGCGCGGTATTCGCCCGGCAGCCCGCCGACTTTCGGCGTCCAGACCAGCTCTACCGGCACTACCGCACCTTCGGTGCCGCTGCCGCTGAGTTTGAAGGCGTTGTCGTTTTCCAGATTGGACGGGTTCTGTTCGAAGACGCCGATCTGGGCGAACAACTCAGGATTAAGCTGGTATTTGACGCGCATGCCCCACTGGCTGATCGGCCAGTTGTACCAGGTATTGACGTAGTTACCGACCTGCGAGCCGCACAGCGACAGGTTCTGGAAGTCGCACGGCATGGTGTTGAAGTCTTCGCCCTCGTTGAACCGGCCGAGCTTGATGCTCAAGGCCTGATCGAGAAACTTCTGCTGATACCAGAGTTGAGTCAGGCGCGTCACACTGCCACGGCCCCAGACTTCCTGCGATGAAGAGATCGTGCCGGTGCGCGGGTCACCCGTGCGGTCGTTGCCCAGGCTGTCGCCGTTGCGGTTGTTCAAGGCGATCTGAAACTCGGCATCGTGCCAGCCCATCAGCTTCTGCAGGTCCAGATGCGCGCTCAGCGTGGTCTGATCGCTATAGCGCGTCGCTTTGTCGTGGTTGTAGCCGCCATGCAGATTGGCGGCCGTTTCGCTGGTGTAGTCGAGCTTGAAATCGAAGCCCTGATCCGACAGTTCGCTACGCTTGCCGCCCCAGTCGCCCAGCATGAAGGGTGAATCTGCATCGAAAGCCGGCGCAGCCTGAACTGCACTGCACATGCTGAGGACCGCCAGGCCGCATAGGCCAGCGGCGCGAGGGGCAGCCAGGACGCTGTGACGCTTGAAAAAACTAGGCATGGGAAAAGACATTCTGTTCGAGTTTTTATGGGGATCGACTTCAGCCTCTAAACGGCTGCCATAGCGGCCGAGTAAGGCGTTGAAAAGTCTGGAAAATCGATTCAGCTTTGGAAGGCGGCAATGATAGGACGCTAACGAGTTCACGACCAGTCGCAAACCTGACATTTATAGTTGCAAATTTTGCAATAGTGCCCGG